>JALFCJ010000108.1 GCA_022771185.1 Spirochaetales bacterium
GGTCATTGTTTATTTTTGCTATGTAGGACAGTACTTCCGAGATATTCTTCTCTTTTCCGAGTCTGCCTACATATATAAGAATGTCATTGCCTTCAGGAATACCAAGATGCGACAGCGTCTCTTTTTTCCATTCGTCTTTTACTTCTATCTTGAAGCGTGACATGTCGATACCTGTAGGAACCACATCTATTCTTCCTTTTATTCCATAGCTTCTCAGAAGTTTCTCGACTTTTCCTGTAGGTGCGATAAATGTAGAACACTTGTTTGCCTCCCACTTCGAAAAGAAACGTACAAACTTCTTGCCGGCATTAATTGCACCAGGTAATACATAACCAACATAGTCTTCATATACTGTGTGGTAAGTATGTACTAAAGGGATGGAAAGATGCTTGGAGATTTTTCTTGCAACGAAAAATGTGCTGAATTCACATTGGGAGTGAACTACATCCGGCTTCCATTCATATACGGCCTTAAGTATTTTTCTTCCTGGGCTTGTCCTGATCCTAGCCCTATGATAGATACGTTCTGCAGACACACTGCCAAGATAATATGTATTGTCTTCGATACGACTTTCACCATTCATGGAAAGCGTCAGAAGCCTTACTTCGTGGCCACGTTTTTCAAGTTCCACTTTAAGGTTTCTCATACTTGTGACGACTCCATTAACAGCTTCAAAGTCCCAGTCTGAAGTGATTAGTACTTTCAAAATAAAACTCCTAATACATTATGAAGTGTTCGTTATTTAGATACTATTTGGGAGAATTATACATATTGGCATGGATTCTTTCTAGATATATCTGAACAAGTACTCTGATACTGTTTATTGAATGTGAATCTCGATTACACAGTGAAAACATGATAGACAAATAGATACTTCATTGCCTTTTTGTGTAATCGGGTTTATATGTTGCGTATTTTACTACTCATAAGTATACTACTCATAAGTATACTTATTTGAGGGTTATATGATAGGAAGAAGTAAGGAACTGGAACATCTATATTCATTATACGAGAGCAATAGTTTTGAATACTTGGTAATGTATGGAAGAAGAAGGGTAGGAAAAAGCACTATTTTGTTAGAGTTCTGCAAGAACACAAATTCAATCTACTATCCTGCAAAAGAAAAGAATGATCCCCTTAATCTTCTGGATTTTTCAAAAATAATTCAGTTGCATTTTGAAGGTACCTATATATCTCCATTTGATAGTTGGGAAGCTGCTTTTGATTATATTTCGAAAAGAGTGATTGACCGAACGGCAATAATAATAGATGAGTTTCCATATATTGCAGAGGAGAATGAATCAGTCAAGTCCATATTGCAGCATGCCATTGATTTAAGTTGGAAGTATAAAAATATATTTCTCATCCTTTGTGGGTCATCATTAAAAATGATGGAAGAAGATGTAATGGGGAGTGAAAGCCCTCTTCATGATCGACAGACTTCAAAAATGGAAGTTAAACCTTTTGATTACTTTGAGAGTGCTCTTTTCTTTCCATCTTATTCTAACGAAGATAAAATAATTGCATATGGTATATTGGGGGGTGTCCCTCGATATTTGGAAGCTTTTGATATAAACAAAGAAATTGATACAAATATTGAAACCAAGATAGTTAAAGAAGGCTCTTTCCTACATGAAGAAACGGAGAATGTTCTGAAAGCTGAATTAAGGGACACCAACGTATATAATTCTATTTTGGCAGCGATATCCATAGGTAAAAATAGACCTAATGAGATTGCTGATTATATTCATGAAGAAAAAACCAAGGTTTCAAAATATTTGATAAAGCTGCAGGCTTTAAGAATTATTGAGAAGATTGCTCCTTGTGGCGAGCCTGATATAAAGCATAAATCAATCTATGTTATTTCTGATAATTATTTCTCCTTTTACTTCAGATGTATTTTCTCAAACAGTTTTTACTTTACTTTGTTGGGAGAAAAGGATGCCACTAAAGAAATAATGAAGGATGTTCCTTCCATAATGGGTTATGCCTTTGAACGTGTTGCTAAAGAATACTTACTTAGAAAAGCAAAAGAAAGAAAACTTCCTTTTGTTCCATATGATATAGGACGATGGTGGGGTAATAATCCGTATATAAAAAATCAAGATGACGTAGATGTTCTTGCCATAGACAAAACCAAGAAGAAGGCAATATTCATGGAGTGTAAATTCACTTCTTCGCCGATGCCTATTAAAGAATATGATGATTTAGTGACAGCTACAAAGGCCTTTCCCTATATAGAAGAGAAGTATCTCTACTTCCTTTCTCGCTCTGGATATACAGAAGAAGTAAGAAAGAGAGCTGAAACAGACGGAGCTGTACTTCTCTCTATTGATGACTTGTTTTCTTGATAAATTTCATTAGCCTATCTCTACATATGGCGAGAGATAGGCTATGTGTGTCTTATACTTTGAAGTAGAGAGTCTTTATCTCGAAGGGGATGCTGGCTTTGTTCCCGTCATCTCTCCTATCGGTACAGATAAAGATGAAAACACATATAACATCAATGCTGATTATGCAGCCTCGGCCGTTGCAGGAGCGTTAAATGCCCAGAAGCTTGTTTTTATGACAGATGTAGATGGTATTATGCGTGACAAAGATGATACCGATCCTCTGATAAAAAAACTGACTCGCACAGAAGCATTGAAGCTAATTGCAGACGGCACCATCAATGGTGGCATGATTCCTAAGACAGAGTGTTGCATAGACGCCTTGGATAAAGGTGTAAAGAGTGTCCACGTGTTGAATGGAAGAGTTCCTCTCTCCATTCTTCTTGAAATTTTCACAGAGGATGGAATAGGCACCATGCTTAGTTGTTAAGGAGGAGAGGATGGATTACGTTCAGACTGGAAAAGATAATTTTATGCATACTTATGCCCAGCTAGATGTCTGTTTCGACCACGGAAAAGGATGCTGGCTTTATGATACAGAAGGAAAAAAGTATCTGGATCTTGTGGGAGGAATAGCTGTAAACGCACTGGGATATGGCAATGAGAAGCTTATTTCTACTTCAGAAAAGGTAATGAAGGAAGGCATATTCCATATATCAAACCTTTATTACAACAAATACACTGTAATAGCGGCAGAAAGACTTAATAAAGCTGCACAATCTGACAGAGTATTCTTTGCCAACAGCGGGGCTGAAGCAAACGAGGCTGCACTGAAACTATCTCGAAAGTATGGATTTGTAACAGGTAGGACAAAAGTCCTTTCCTTTGAGCATTCATTCCATGGCAGAACTTATGGTGCCATCACTTTGACTGGGCAGGAAAAGTATCATAAAGGCTTTGCTCCTATGGTCCCTGATATTGAATATGCTACCTATAATGACCTAGATAGCGTCAAAGCAAAGCTTGATGATTCTTTTATTGCAATAATAGTCGAGCCTGTACAAGGCGAGGGAGGAATAATACCTGCAAACAAAGAATTCTTGGAAGGACTGAGAAAAATCTGCGATGAGAAAGACATGCTTCTTATCTATGACTGTGTCCAATGTGGAATGGGAAGGATAGGTAAGCTTTTTGCTTGGCAACACTATGGTGTCAAACCTGATCTGATGTCTACAGCGAAAGCGCAGGGAGGAGGATTGCCTCTTTCTGCTCTCTGCGGGTATGGAAAAGCATCTGGCGTCTTCTCCCCTGGAGATCATGCATCAACTTTCGGTGGAAATCCTGTAGCTTATGCTTTGGCTATTGCTGCTCTGGATTAACTGGAAAACGGACTCTTGGAGAGCGTTGAAGAGAAGGGACAGTACTTAAAAGAAAGCCTAGAAAAGCTAAAGGATAAGTATCCTGAAGTATGCGTAGACGTAAGAGGCCTGGGATTAATGATGGGGCTGCAGATGACAATTAAGCCGTCAGTAGTTATTAACAAGTGTAGAGAGAAGGGGGTAATCCTTTGCTCTGCAGGCTACGATGTTGTCAGGTTTGTGCTACCTCTAATAATAAGCAAAGACGAAATCGACATAGCAATAAAAGCTCTTGATGAGTCTATTGCTGAGTGTGCCAACTAGCAAAAAACCTTGAGAACCAGCCGTATAGACATAAAAAGTGCGTTATACGGCTGATTATACGTACTTTTTAGAGCTTAGAATACTTTCAATTTTTTCTTTTACATTAACGTCTGTCGTCTTGATCCTAAGCATGTCTATAGCAAAAAAATTAATAATACGATCCTTCCTTTGGTCTCTTTTTTTCTGTATTTCTTTTTCGTGTTGTTTGCCATCAACCTCTACTATGAGTTGTATTCTTTTGTTTAAATCATCAAATATTACAAAATCACAATGAGTTCCAGGAGAGAGAATGAAGTTTCTGTCTTCATTGTCTTTTATAGTGTCGGGGCTTATGATTTTTCTCAATGGATAATTAAATTTGAAAGAGAGCATACCATACTGCCTGGATTTACAAATATCGTCAATGACTGTTGCAACAATGTTTTCGCTGCTAAAGCTAGACACCTTCTTCATCCTTTCTTTCATTTCTTTAAGAATGGGGGAATAGTCATCATACATGAGGTCGAATACTGAGAGAGTCGTCGTCTTTATGTGTTTTGAACTAGTTGAATAGTATTGAGTATAGTTGTAAAGATCATTTAATAAGGTACCTCTTTGATTGAGAGCTTCTGTTGTAGCGATTACATATAGCTCTTTCTTTGCTCTTGAAATTGCAACATTTATAAGGTTTGGATTGTTCAAGAAATCTGTCTGATCCGGATCTTTATAGAAAACTGTTTTGTCAGAAGTGGTTGATAGAATTATTGTAGAGCGTTCTTTTCCTTGGAACTTATGTACTGTGTCTACAAGAATAGTGTAGTTTTCTATATTATCCCTGATAAGTGCAACTTGATCTCTATATGGTGCAACAATGCCAATATCTTCTTTATCATGTTCTAAAGGAAGAATCTCTGATTTTATTATTTCGACTTGCCTTGGATTGGTTCTGCCCAAAGCTGTATGGGATGGTGTCTCGATTATTCTTATTCCACAACTATTTTCATGCTTTGTTTGTACGATCAGCTGACTGTCATAAAACCTTTTATTGCAGAACCCGATTATCTCTGGGTCGCAGCGATAATGCTCTTTTAATAGAGTGTTGTAAACATTGTCACCATAGGCAACAAGAATGCTTTCAAGAAGGCTGAATCTCCTATAATCGATGTAATCAGGTAGATTGTATTTTTTCTTTATACTATCTAATGGACCTTTCATCTTTTCAGGAACAACATGAGGTAATTGTTTTGAATCGCCTACTATTACTGCATTTTCAGCAGAAGCAAGCGCTATAAAAGCGCTAGTCAGATTTACTTGGCTTGATTCATCTATTATTACATAGTCAAACAGCTTACCTCTTGGTGATGAGTAATGGAGAGAATGAGTTGTGCTAAGTACAATAGGAAAGTGATCCAGAAATGTTTGATCAAGCCTATATGTTTTAGTAGAAAACTCTTTATCTTCCATGTTTTCATATCGCTTTTTTAGGTAATAAAGAAGATATTTCCGGGATTCTTCTTGATAAGACCTGATAGCCTTATCGTTTTCTTCTCGAGGAAAAAGCGTTTCTATTTCATCGATACTTTCTTTTAGTTCGCTTATTTTTGCTTGATAATACTGTTCTTGAAGACAATCTATTGCATTTGAAGGTGAAAAATCCTTTTGAGGCCAATATCCAAAGCGAAGAAGCATCTTTAATTTGGTTATAAACATCCAGCTGGAGGAAGAGTAGAGAGTTTCGATAAAAGCAGCATTTTTCAACAGTCCTTCAGAAGATCTGTCTTTCGTCAATTTAATAGGCATTGATTTAGGAATTATTATTCTGTTGTAATCATTTGCTGTTTTTTCTGTCTCAAGTTCATTTATGACAGATTGGTACTTTGCTTTACGAGCAATGGAGTTATAGATTTTCTTTACTTTCTCTTCAAGCTCTTTTATTTCGTTCACATTTGGTTTTCTTTCAATATTTCTAAAAGCTGTTCTTATACTTTCTTTTGAAGACAAAGAAGAGAAGAATGAATCAATATTTGCTTTATTGCCAAGCCTGGCACATAGAAATCCTAGGCCTTCTTTTTCTAGTTTCTCGTATACATTTCTAGTAGCTTCGTTGTTCCCGGATACAACAGCTATTGTTTTTCCTTCAACTATAAGGTTGGAGATAATGTTCAGTATTGTCTGGGTTTTTCCAGTTCCAGGAGGCCCTTGTATCACTGATATTTGTGATTTTAGAGCACGTTTTATAGCTTTGAGCTGTGAGGCATTGGAAGAAAATGGTGCGATTATTGGTTTCGAGTATTCTCTATTAGATGGCTTATCGTTTTTCAGTAGAGTGGAAAGTACAGAGTCCTCTCTTATTTCCAAGTCTTTCAATTGGGAAACGATAAAGTTTTGTTCTTCATTATCTGATGCTATTTTGTTGTCATCTATTTCTGCTACCTCTATAAGGTAGTCCATAACAGATGATATTCTTTGTTCCTTTCTCTCATTCGTGATTAACTGAATATAGGAAAAGGGAACAGTACTCCTTTTCCCATCGAAATACTTGATTTTGCACCAAGAGTCAAATTGTATGATTTTATTGATTTCTGGTTGTAGTTTCCCTTTAATGAAGACAAGTTTATCAGAAATATCCAGCATGTTTGGTTTGTCAAGGAATGTAATTCTATCAAGGCTGAAATGGAATTCAGTTGGATTGTTTGTAAAAATAATAGAGTATCTAGATGACGAAGCATCTTTTCTGATACATAGGATATCTTCTGTAATATCTTTGTCATCTTTGTTATCTATTACGCAATATAGCGGCCAATCCATGAAAAACAGTATAGCATGTTAAATCTATTTTGATGCTTGTGTCGAATAATAAAGTACAAGTATTTGTGCATTTAAATAATCTTGTGTCATTGTACCATGGAATATATATGATAAAATCTTATGTATCGAGGGGTGAATGAAGAAGATAACATTTAGAGTAATAATAGCATTGGTAGTTGTATCAGTAACCATCTTTGCTTGCTCTTGCGTAAAAAAAGACTGGTAGTTTTAATCCTATTTACTCTTCTGGATATAAGTCATTTGAAAGTCTTCAAAAGGAATATGAAAATAATAAATCAAGGTTCAGTAATCGGGCGATAGAACTTCATGATTCTATTTCCCCTGGAGTTGCTGTCATCGATTATTCAAAACCCCTTGATGGGCTTGATTCCTTCTATGCTTGTTTCGGGATGGATAAAGAATCTCTGACAGAGGAATATTTTGCTTTACTCTATAAAAAAGATGTATCGGAGCTTACTCCTCAGGAAGTGAGAGAGGTGAACCTTTATGTCCGTAATGCTAATACAGATATCAGGATGAAGGATCCATTCTTTATTAAGCTTTCTTCTTATTATGGTTTTGATAACCCAAAGGACTTCTATAGATTCGGGGAATATCTGATGGACTATATTCCTTATAGCGAGGAGACGCATGAGATAATAGGTTTCTCTCTAGATGAAATCTATGAGATGTACCAGAACAACAATATGGTTTTCCCTGATACAAACACGCCTATAGAAGAAATAGTAATCAGAGAGATGAAGACGATGCCTAAAGTCTTAAACAAAAAGAGTTCAGGTTTTACTTTTGACGAAGCAGTCGAAATACAGGCTTGGATGTGGAATATTAATTCACTTGTAAGGTCTTTTATTCCTCAAGTTAGAACCGCAATGGATGAGAATGGCCTTGCCATCTCTTTCGATAGCTTATCTTCACGAATAATGGCTCAATATGTAAGAGAAAAGCTAGTGCAATAATTTGTAGAGTATGTTCGTTGATGTTTTTCTATTTCTGTCGAGTACATTCTACAGTTAATCATGGAAGAAACTAGGCTTTATGGTAGGAATAAATAAGATTATGGAGGTTATTGCCAGAAGAAAGGGTAGTGTTTATCAGGTTATAAAGAGGTAGGATAGAACCCATTGTCACCTAATAGCATATATTCCTTAAATCCTTTTGCTCTTAGCATTTCTTTTGATTCTTCCATTCCAAAGGACAGATAAGTCTTATCATGGCAGTCTGTTGTTATTGTTATAGGGACTTCTTTGTCTTTGATCATGTCTAAGATGAAAGATGAAGGATATGGAGTGGTTCTATATCCTCTGGACATTGCACCTGTATTTACTTCGATTATCTTTCCTCGTTTTTTTGCTTCCTCTACAACAGCCTCCGCTCCTTCTTTATACCAGGAATAAGACTCGAAGTCCCAATGCTCTTTCTCTACAAACTTTGTAACAAGATCTATGTGTCCCAGTATCGAGTAATCAGAGATATCCATGAATCTAATCACCTCTTCCCAATAACTATTTATCAAGCTCTTGAATGAGCCGAAAGCTTCTTTTGCTTCCAGAAAATGCTTGGAAGTAAAATCCACAGGCCAAGATTTATCTCCTTTCCAAAAGTAGTGTACAGATCCTATTGAGTAATCGAGGGAGGAGGGAGTAAGGGGAGAGAGGGAGAATGCATCTCTACTCTCCAATTCTATCCCTCTGTATATTTTGATTATTCCCCTGTACTTTTCTTTAAGTGATGAAAGAGTATCGAGGTACAATTTCTCTTTCTCTTTGCTTTTTATCCCGCACTCATCGAAAGGAAATGCAGTATAAGCATGAGAAGAAAACCCAATAGAAGTAAAGTCTTGGGTTATTGCTTCTTTCACCATTTCTTCCAGGCTGTTTTTGCCATCGCAGAAGAGAGAGTGTGTATGTAGGTTTTGTTTCT
>JALFCJ010000163.1 GCA_022771185.1 Spirochaetales bacterium
CCAACCTTTGATCCTTTCTGCATATTCTCAGAAAGCCATTTCCAAGGATCAGGAGTACCTTCAGTATCAAGCTTCATAAGTTTGTACTCCGTACCCTCGATCTGCTGGGCACCCTGAATAAAATATCTGCTGTCAACCCAGAGAAGAGCTTCGTTTTGAGTTATTACAACTGTTCCAGCAGAACCTGTAAAACCTGAGATGAATTCTCTTGTCCTCCATCTAGGAGCGACATATTCACTTTGATGAGGATCGGTACCTGTAACAATCCAAGCGTCCACTCCAATCTGGGCCATCTGAGCCCTAAGACTTTTAACTCTTTCGTCTATCATCTATCTTCTTCCTTTTTGCAATCAAATTTACACACACTAGGAGAGCTAAACCTCCTACTATCATCAAGAGGCAGAAAATCTGTCCCTTTGAAATATTAAAAAAACTCTCAAAGAGATAAATATTATTACTATGTCCTATGACATATCCGATATCGCTGTCAGGCTGTCTAAAGTATTCGAGAATGAATCTTATGATTCCATATCCCATAATATAGGAACCGAGGATAGTTCCATCGGCAAATTTCTTGTTCTTCTTTATTCTTCTGACTAAAAACCAAATTATGGCACCCAGCACAAGTCCTTCAAAGAAGGCTTCAAAAAGCTGGCTGGGCCATCTTGGAAGGTTTACATAATCTCCTGGTACATACTGTATGCCTACGCTGTCGGCAACATTTCTCACCCATTGGTGCGTTGTGCTGAATCTCTCGGCATAAGGAAAGATCATACCTATTTTTGATACAGTAACTCTTCCATATAACTCGCCGTTAAAGAAGTTTCCCAATCGTCCCCAAGTGTAGGCGAAGGGAATGGCGGCAGTAATAAGATCAGCTATTCTCAAGAAGTTTAATTTCTTGACGTGGTCATATATCAAGCCAGCTACTATCGCTCCTATTACTCCTCCGTGATAGCTCATTCCCGGTAGACCTATAAACTTTCCATCTCTAAATGGCCAGAATATCATCCAAGGGTGAGTAATGTAATAAGAAGCGTCATCATAAAAGAGGCAGGAAGCAACTCGTGCACCTATCAAGAGTCCCACAACAGCCCAAATGAACATATCTTCCGCAGTTTCTTTTTTTATGTCTCTGTTTTCTTTTTCCTTTAACAACCTCATAAAAAGGATATAAGCAGTGGCGAATGCGAATATATACATCACTGCGTACCATCTTATAGGTAGTCCTTCAAATACATATGGAGAAATCCATGACGGATAATTTATGAAGAGCGACATACCAAGATTATATTCAATATAACACTTTCAGTGAAGAAACCATCCACACACAATATACAGATTTCTTATGTAGGAACTAGGCGAGAATAGAATTATCATAGTAGTTATGAAAAAAGTATTGGTAATTACATTGGCTTTAGTGGTCTTGGCCACATCATTGTCAGCTGCTCCTTCAATTGAGCGATATATGGCTCCGTCAGCTCAGTACGGATCATCAGATTCCAATAGTTCAGCCCAGCAGGCCGCATCCCTATCTGAAATGCTCTATGCTCTGGGAAATCTTTACTCTTATCTTGATACTAACTTTCTATATGAGATAGACAGCCAGAAGATGCAGGATGCTGTAATCTCAGCAATGATAGATTCTCTTGGAGATAAGTATTCTTACTACATTACACCAGAAGACGCTCAGGAATTTAGTGAAGAGACTACAGGAAAATATGTGGGTATAGGTATATACCTTACAAAAGTCAACCCTGCCTATATAGATTGGAATGATCCATCTACATATATGGTGATAATAACCTCCCCATTCCCTGGTGCTCCTGCAGACAGGGCAGGTCTAAGATCTGGCGATATGATCAGCCATGTCAATGGTGTGGAAATCTATGAGATGGATGCTACAGAAGCAAGTAAACTCATAAGAGGAAAGGAGAATACTCCTATTACTCTCACAATCCACAGAGGAAGCAGTGAATTTGATGTAACGCTGATGCCAGAGGAGATAACAAGCCCTTCAACGGAAAAAGGAATCATTGCAGACAATGTGGGATATATCAGAATTCTTGAGTTCTCACAGACAACTCAAGAGAGTTTCCGTTCCGATGTGGAGGATCTGTTATCAAAGGGAGCTGAAAGCTTCATCATCGACTTGAGAAATAATAGAGGCGGCAGTGTTGATTCAGCTTTGGGAATCGCAAATATGTTTATTCCTGATGGAAAGACTCTTATGACAACCAAATTTAAAGAGAAGTCAAATAACAAAGACACTGTGTACACTTCCACAGGATATTTGGCAGTCGATGAAAACGTTCCTGTAGTCTTACTTGTAAATGGTGGTACAGCTTCCGCCAGCGAAATCCTTACAGGTGCCCTCAGAGACAACGACAGGGCTTTGATTGTAGGAAGCCAGACCTTCGGCAAGGGCATCATGCAGTTTACAATCGCATTTATGGGTGGATATCTTAACATCACAGTCGCCCACTACTATACTCCTAGCGGAGCAGATATCCACGAAGTAGGTATTGCTCCTGACTATATAGTGGATGTAGACGAAGAGTACAGCGACGAAGAAATGGAAGCATACTCAGCATTTTTGAAGGAAACATATCTGGAAGACTGGCTCGAAGAGTATCCTGATTATACTAAAGAAAACATCATAGCCTTTGCAGAACACTACAAAGACTCTGGTGTACCTGAAGAGTTATTACAACTTTTGATGAGAAATGAATACATATACTCCCTCGATTACGACAAGAGACCTGTTGCAGACTTGGATTTCGATACTCAGCTTATCAAAGCTGTAGAAATCATAAAAAGCGGAATAACAGTTGAAGAGTTTGAAAAACAACAACAGGCTATGAGCCCTGAAGTAACAGTCAGTGAGGCAAGTGTCATATGAGGGTATTTCTCCTCAGCCAAGACTATGATGGATCTCCCTTATATTACTTAAAAAAAAGGGAGGTCCAGTATCTTGAAAAAGTCTTGAGACTAGAGAAAGGAACTGTATTTACGGCAAAAGATACATCAGACAACTACTATGAAGCCAAGCTGGAAGATGAAGGAACTCTTCTATTAAAACCTACAGATAATCCTGAAGATACTCTTTTAGACTCACTCTCAGGTTATTCCGGCCCCTTCGCCCCTATAGATGTATATGTATCTATTTTGAAAGGTAAGAAAAATGAAAGCGTAGTAAGGGCTCTGACAGAGATTGGAGTAAGAAAAATAATATTCATGGATACAGATAATGCACAGGAACATGATTTCTCTTCTCATCAAAAAGAAAGACTTGAAACTATACTCAAAGAAGCGGTTCAACAAAGCGGCTCTCGTTCACCAATACTCTCTGGTCCTGTACCTTTTTTCACAGCAATAGAGAAATCAGAAGGAAAAAAAGTAATACTGCACCAAAGCTTAAGAGGAAAAACCACATATATTGAAAAAGTTTTCGCTGCACATGATGTAAAAAATGTTGCATCCTTATTTATAGGACCTGAAGGTGGATTTAGCGACCAAGAATGCGTTTTAGCTGAAAATAATGGATTTTATCCTGTGCTTTTACGCACAAATATACTTAGAGCTGAAACCGCTGCGGTTTATACAGCTGCAGTAGTTCAGTCACTTTTGCACTCAAATAGCTAAAATAACTTTCATTGACGCCCTTTGTCTTATATGTAACAACATAAATATCAGTTCATGCGGGGGCTATATGAAAGTTGTAGTATACGGAGAAGAAAGCCAATTCTCTTCATCTATAGTAAATGTTTTGAATAATGGAGACGAAATGGTTTTAGGTGACAAAGACAAGCATATGCCTGATGGAACTGATGTGCTGGCACTATCTCAGCGTCATGCATCTTATATAAAAGAAATATGGAAGAAGCTGGATCCATCCATATCTATTCTTGCAGCATTCGAAAGTCCTATTGAACTTGTTGAATATATGGGAAGCGGTAATGTATTCCATGTACCATATCCAAACTCGTCCATAATGCTTAAATCTACATTTGAGAAAATAAGAATGCAGAAAGTTCTGGAAAAGAGGCTCCAGAAGCATATAATAGGCCACAGCAGAGATATTAAGAGATTAAGGGCACAGATAGCACTTTCATCCCAATCGAAGCTTCCTGTCCATCTATATGGAGAGACGGGGACTGGAAAGAGTATGAGCTCTAAGCTTATACACGCTCTAAGCGGAAATAAAAAAGAGTGTGTATATATCAACTGCTCCAACCTTAACTCATCTATAATAGACTCCGATCTTTTCGGTCATAAGAAGGGAGCTTATACATCAGCAGGAGAAAGCAGAAAGGGGCTGTTGGGTAAAGCTGACGGCACCACGCTGTTTTTAGACGAAGTAGGTGACTTACCCTTAGATACACAGGGTAAGCTCTTGGATACAATAGAAACTGGCTCCTATAGACCTGTAGGATCAGATTTGGAAGAGAAGACATCATTTAGACTTATTACAGCTGCACAGAAGTCTTTAGAAGA
>JALFCJ010000220.1 GCA_022771185.1 Spirochaetales bacterium
CTACTGCCCTAGCTTCTTCATGGAACGAAGAACTAGTTGAAGAAGTGGGAAGAGCTGGAGGAATGGAAGTAAAGGAGAATGGTATCGGACTATGGCTGACACCTGCTGTAAACATTCATCGAACACCACTCTGTGGCAGGAACTTTGAGTATTACTCTGAAGACCCCTTACTTGCTGGAAAGCTGGCGTCAAGCATGGTAAGAGGAATAGAGTCAAACGGTGTGGGAGCATGCGTGAAGCACTTTGCCCTGAACAACAAAGAGACAAATAGAAAAGAGAGCGACAGCAGAGTAAGCGAGAGAGCCATGAGAGAGATATATCTAAGGCAGTTTGAGATTATCATCAAGGAAGCAAAGCCTGTCTCTGTCATGAGTTCCTACAACATCATAAACGGAATCAAGGCTTCGGAGAACAAAGCGCTCTTATCAGGCATCCTTCGTGATGAATGGGGATTCGAGGGCTTTGTCACATCAGACTGGTGGACTCATGGGGAACACTATTTGGAAGCTCTGGCTGGTAATGACCTCAAGATGGGTAACGGATACCCGGAGAGAGTCGAGGAAGCAATGGATCTGGGCGCCATAACACGAGAAGACTTGGAGAAAAACGTCATACACATTCTCTCCTCCATTTTGAGACTAGAATAACGAGCTGGGCCCATAGTTTTCTTTGGGCCCATAGTTAGCAACAACCTGTTTCTTTACATTCTTCCATTCTCATAGGAGTCTATAAAGAGAGGAAAAACTATGGAAACAAAAGATGTAATAGTGAAACTGAGAAATCAGAATAATATGACCCAAGAAGAACTGGCAGAGAAAGTATTTGTTACAAGACAGGCTGTATCTAGATGGGAGACGGGAGAGACAACGCCAAATATCGAAGCCTTGAAACAGCTCTCAGCTCTCTTTAATGTATCTATCAATACACTTCTTGGCTCAGAGAAGAAGCTAATATGTCAATGTTGTGGCATGGAGCTTGATGATAGTATCATGAGCAGGGAGAAAGACGGCTCCATAAACCAAGACTACTGCCAGTGGTGCTACACAGACGGTAAGTTTACTTATAGTAATATAGAAGACTTGATAACTTTCTGTGAAGAACACTTATCTAGTGAGAATTGGAGCAAAGAAAGCGTCAGAGAGTATATGACATCTCTTCTTCCGACTCTAAAGCACTGGAAAGAGTAAGTTGCATCAAAGAAAGTAAAACTGATAGGATAAAGAAAGGAGAATAATATGAACAGTGCCGCTTTAGGTAGAGCAATCAGAGACGCAGGTAAATCCTTTCTTTCATCCAGATTAGGTGACTTATACGACAAGAGGAAGGAACTAGACACTCCAGACGGCTTTGACAAAATCGCTGAAGGATACTTTAAGAAACAAGTGGGCCACCACGATATGAATATTGAAGAGACAAAAGAAAGAATGAGAATAGCAAAAACCATCATCGACGAAGATATGGTCATCGAGTGCTTGGAGATCCTCAGCGACAACAAAGGTATGAAGCCAGAGTTCAGGATGAAGGCAAAAGAGACCTTGAAAAGGCTGGAAGGTTAATCCTAGCCTTTTATCATAGATAAAACCAAAGAACGGAGAAGAGAGAGTTCATCCTCTTCCAGTACTGTCTTACCTCCCTTCTCTTCGTCTTCCCTTAGATAAAGAAGCGCGTCCTCCATCCTCTCTTTTTTTATTCCTACACTCTCAACTTTTTCCCATAGATCATCTTTCATAAGAATAAAAAGAGCGTTGTAAAGAGAAAAGAACCTATCTCTATAGTCACTACTGTTGTCATATATATTAAGAAACTCTTTTGCTTTTTCCATTTTTATACCATCCCATAATACTCTAAAACAAATTGGACAGTGTCCAACTGGTCGTATACACGCCTCTTTATATCAAAGCCCCTGAATGTCTCCACTGTGATTACTGGAATTCCTAGTTCCTCCGTTACAGTTCTGTTAATACTTCCCGCTGGACCGGGCCCAGTATAAGAGAATGCATTATGACAAATCTCACCGTCTTCTGTTGCCCACAACAGATCAAAGAAGAGATCCGCCATCAAATCCAGGTCGCTGAATATATAAGTGGACCCCAAGAAATCCCTACCCTCTGTATATACTATAGCTTCATGGAGATCAAAAACAAAGTCCGGATCAACTCTTTTTATATCTTGAAATATTGAAGCTGCCATCTTCTCCGCTTGGTTTCCATCCATGGATCCCTGAAAACTTCTATTTAAGTCTTGGGATGAATAGAAGTACCTTCGTCTGTTCGCCGCTCCAGGCTTATTGGCAGGAGAGAGAATATATAAGTCCCCACATTTAATTTTGGCATTCTCCAGCATCACTCCTGCATACCATGCAGCCTTCTCATCTCCATGGACTCCAGCTACCACATATATAACGGGACCTGAAGTAGGCGACGAGATATGCACCACCTCCGTCTCTCCTAACTCGTTTTCGTTTATTGTATATGTCTCTCTTTCTACTGGATACTCACGGGTAAAAAACCTATTTTCTCCAATATCGTCAAAGCTCGTTTCATATGGGTCTATGTCACTCTCGCTTTCTTTTACCCTGTATCCGTCCCATTCCATTTCTACGCCAAGGATTGTTACAGTACTCTTCCCACTTTCAGAGTACAGTGGGAAGAGAAAAAAACAAAATATGAGAGGAAATTGCAAAACTCGAAAACTGCCTCAGAATATGAATCTTTATACATTTTCATAGATCAAGCTCGAACTGCACACAAATAAACTGACGGGATCCTATAATGTGGGCATCTCCAGTGAAGGGATTTTCTTGAAATG
>JALFCJ010000223.1 GCA_022771185.1 Spirochaetales bacterium
AAATCGTATTACAGCTATCTCAGAAAGTTCTATTGGAAAGAACACCATCTCTGGACAAGAGGCTACTTCTGCTCATCAGTTGGCAATGTAAGCGCTGAGCGTCTTAAGGAATACATCATGAACCAAGGTTAACCCGATTCACATTCCACCTTAAAAGGATGGAATCTATCTCGGGTTTTATATGTATATTTTTAATATTCCTTTATGATCATTTCTCTTCAGTTTTCATCATCAGGGAAGTTGTAGATAGGAACAGATGGGTTAATCGGCTTATTTCTAGCCTTTGTCTTATTCTCCATCTGTTCTTTTCTCGTTTTTCTTCTCTCTGTAAGAAGAACAAATCGAGCTTCGTTATATGTCTTTCTTGACTGGTCTACATATTTATTGTATTCACGTTCGGTCTTGAGAGCAAAGTGGAATGCTTCAATAAGTGCATACCAAAGAATAGCGAGGACCAAAGGCAGTGTGCTGGAAAATGATAATATAAAGTCTCCTTCAGCTTCCGCCGCCTCCAAGAGAGTTGTAAGGTTTTGATAGAAGAGGATAAGTGAAATCAAAAAGGGGATTGCCCAATATATTCCTTGTCTTGTCCAAAGATATCTGAAGGATGCAATTGCTGCAAGAAAAGTCAAAAGAAGAGCTAATGTTGGTACAATGAAATTTATCACCGCGGAACCTCTTGTTATATTATAATGAATTAAGCGGAGGTGGGCAAATATGGCTTTACTAAGAAATATGATGAATGAAAGCGAGATGATGGAGAGGGAGAGGCCAAGGGAGGAAGATATAAGAGGCGCCTACTATAGAGATACTACAGCTATTATCCACTCTTCTCCCTTCAGACGTCTTAAGCATAAGACCCAGGTCTTTTATGCTCCGTCCAATGATCATATCTGCACACGTATAGAGCATGTCTTACATGTTGCTTCCATAGCTTCCACAATCTGTCGTCCTTTGGGCTTGGATACAGAGCTGGCTTGGGCTATAGGCATGGGCCATGATTTGGGACATACTCCCTTCGGACACACAGGGGAGAAGATAATAAGCTCTTTGTGCCAGGAAAGGGGACTTCCACCCTTCGAGCATGAAATAAACTCTCTCAGAGCCGTAGATTTTCTATCGAACAATGGAAGCGGTCTGAATCTTACATATGCAGTAAGAGACGGAATCGTATCTCATAATGGTGAGAGCCTAAATAAAAGGCTTATTCCAACCTTCAAAAAGAAAGACATGAAGTCTCTTGTTTCCCGTTCCGGCTTGATTCCTGCCACATATGAGGGGGTTGTAGTCCGTTTCTCTGATACCATCGCCTACCTTGGAAGAGATTTTGAAGATGCTTCTAGACTTGGAATCGTAAACAGTGACGACCTGCCAGAGATTGTCAAGAATCGTCTTGGCACTACCAACAGCAGAATAATTACTGCCCTAGTCAATGATCTGATTCAAGGAGCAGACGAAGAGAAGGGTATTGGTTTCTCCGATTATGTCTTTGAAGCTGTGGAAGCTTTCAGCGAGTTTAATTATCAGAAGATATACAGATCCAAGATAATGAATGGATACACAGAGTATTTCTCGAGGCTTATTAATCTGATAATCGATTATTTGGAGAAGTTGTACTCCTCCTTCGGCCTTGAGGAAGAGGGGTATTTGGAAGAGAGAAATATGCTTGCCGCCGGTTTCTATTCCCATATGAAAGAAATGTACCCTGTATATATTGAGAAAGAGGGTAGCGACAAGAGAATGATCATGGATTATGTAGCAGGTATGACAGATAACTTCTGCCTGGACTGTGCCAACGAGATATTGAAGCCTGAACACTTGAATGACGAGATCAACCTATCTCAGACTGGTAAGTGGTTTGACGTCAGACGCTCTTAGGAGTTTAGGGTCTCAATTTCGTTAATGAATTGATCAAGGGTGTCGAAGGCACGGTAGACAGCCGCAAAGCGGACATATGCCACAGGAGAGAGAGGATACAAGTTACGAAGTGTAGCTTCTCCTATCTCTCTGCTGGTTATTGAGTTCTTATTCTCCTGGGCTATCTCGTAGACTTCATCTTCAATGGCTCTCAGTGTCTTGTCGATTTCTGTCTGTCCTATAGGAAGTTTCTCGGTACAAGTCCTTATGCCTCTCTCGACCTTACCTATATCAAAAGTCTGGTGTCGTCCATCTTTTTTTATGACGACGATAGGCTTTCTTTCTATGTGTTCGTAACTAGTAAAACGGTAGCCACAGTCAGCACACATTCTTCGTCTCCTAATGGAGGTTCCTTCCTTATTACTTCTGCTTTCTAGTACTTTGTCGTGAGGCGAGCCACATTTTGGACAGTTCATAACTCCATTATATCTTTTTTTAACTTAGGTGGAGATTCTTTTTTTAATTGAAATAGTGTTAAAACCTCTAGAACGGAATGTTGAATAAAACACAATGTTGGTACTTGAGTATTTTTGCTAATGTTTGTAACATTAAGTTATTAAAATAACAAAAAGGACGTCTCATATGGCAGGAAGCGCAGCAAGTTGTGTTAAAGATGTAATAAACAGATCTCCATTTATTTCTGAGATGCTTATTCAGGAAGTAATCTCATTCTCTAATCTTGCTCAATTTATTAAGCCGAAAGTTGAGCAACTTTATGGTGGAGAAGTATCAAGTGCATCAATTGTCATGGCTATCCGCCGTTATGCCCAAGACTTGAAGAAACAGACCTCAATTAGTAACGGAGATAGAAAGATTGACTATGAGTTAAGCATGAAGACAAGTATTTATGATGTCAACATCGCCAGGTCCAATAGTTTTATCTCACGTCTCCCTGCCTTATATAATGTCGTTCACCCTGAAAACGGTGACTTCTTGAATGTATCTATCGGAGAGCATGAAATAGTTGTGACTGTCAGCGACAAGTATAAAAACCTTATCGATGAGATAGTAAAGAAGGAAAAAGTCATTGCAAGGGAAAGAGATATGGTGGCTCTAACTATTGTATTCAAAGACAACTTTCTTGAAACTCCTGGCATTACATACCTAGCCACAAGAAAACTTGCATGGGAGAATATAAACATCTACGAGATAGTATCCACTTTAAATGTTTTGACATTCATCATAAAGCGTCAGGATTCTATAAGAGCCTACGGCGTATTACAGACTTTCTTAGATGAAGAGCTTTAAGATTGTTACCGGAGAGAGAGGAGAAGGGAAGACCACTTATATCCTCTCTCATTTTTCTCACTATAAGGGATATGTCACAGTTCATAGAAATGACGAGTACTTACTGAAGGATTTAGAGACAAAAGAAGAGACTCTTCTTCTTTCTCATAATTCTTTTTTCAGTGAAGCTTGGAAAGGGTGGTATATAAATAGTGATGCATTTAACAAAGCAAACGAGAAGCTACTCTCCTTTAGCAACACTGAAGTTATAGTTGACGAAGTTGGGATGCTGGAAGTGGAAGAAAGGGGCTTTGCAACGTTTCTCAAGAAAGCCCCTTTTATGGATATCGATTTAGTAATAAGCGTAAGAAGAGAGTTTATAAAGGATGTAAGGAATAAATTCTTTCCCTCCATTACTCCCACTATTATTTCAGTGGACAGATTTCTCTAAGTACCTTTACACTCTCTTCTGAGCCTCCATAGCAGCAAGTAGCGCTTCTGTTTTTATGAAGGAAAGATGGAGTATAAACATACTTTGATCCATCTGGGTTATATAAATCCATACCTTGGCTCCTGATTACAGCATGGGCTGCTGCATAATCCCAGATAAAGCATGGCTCGTTAATCGAGGCTTGAATTCCAGAGAATACTACTGGAGCTATTATATGAATGATAGTAGAACCAAAGATTCTTGCTTTTCCTCTGAAGTGTGAAAAATCGAAACGCCAGACATTTGATGAAGACATAGCAATCTGTTTGATCTCTCTCTTGTCTCCATTTGTCTTCCACTCTTTTCCATTCAATAAGAGCTTTCCTTCCGGGTCTAAGCGTAGGAAAAGGCCGTTTTCTGTTGCATTGCCAAAGCGCGGGGCATAGATCATTGCTCCCACTGGTTCTTTATTCTCATCAAGAATGCCGAGGGCGATACAGAAAGAGA
>JALFCJ010000262.1 GCA_022771185.1 Spirochaetales bacterium
AGGAAGACCGATCTCTAAACGTGATTCATACCAGGAGCATAAATCGTTCAATATTCTTTCGTCTTTGGTATATACATACTGCTTCCATAATCCAAAGAGACCTATTCCATGAGGCCAATCCCAGGCAGCAAGACTACTTGAGCTTTTATCATCCCAACCAAGGCGATGAAGATTCTCCACATATGAATGATCAATCAGAAAAAGAGACTCTTTAAGCTTTGCCTGCAGTTTGGCTGCTTTATCCTCTTTACACATTAACAAACTCCCTTATCAAAATTTTATCACGTGTTAAATTTACTTAAATCTTAAGCTTAATTTCCACTTTGTCAAGTAAAAACTTTTTTACACTCTTTTATTTTTCATTGCTAATAAACAAATTATTTATCATCACATTCCATAAACTAAGTCTTGCATTATTAATTTACAGGTGTTAAATTAACTTAAAAGAGAATCTAAACGTATTGTTAACCGATACAGTTTATATAAAACAAAAGGATGTTACAGCAATGAAACGAACAATATTTCTCCAAAATCCAGATGCAATATGGCTTAAAGGAAATCTTCATAGCCATACTGTGAACTCTGACGGAAATTTGACTCCGGAAGAGATGAAAGAAGCATACATCCATCATGGATATGATTTTCTTGCCATAACAGACCATGATATCTACACAGATACAAGGTATTTGACAGATGAGAATTTTACAATGATCCAAGGCATAGAGCATTACAACAACTCTGCAGTGGGAGACAAGGATATACACGTCCACTATCTTTGGGCGGATACCATCGAAGGCATAAAAGATAAGGATGTAATTCATCTGAAGGAAAGAAAGGCGGAATATGGATTACCCTACATTTATGATATGAAGAGAAAGGGGGCCTTTGTTCAGATTAACCATCCACATTGGTCAATGATAAATGTAACAGACATCGGGACTGACACTCCCTTTAACGCCGTTGAAATCATGAACTATGGTGCCGATTGGCTGGAAAACATGGGAAATGGTGTAGTGTTCTGGACTGAGATGCTATTCAGAGGAGACAGAGTCTGGGGTACAGGAGGAGACGACAACCATAACCACGCCCCGCTGGATTCGATGTATAGCGACTCTTTTGGTGGCTTTACAGTGGTCAAAGCTAGAAATAGAAGCCCCGAAGCCATTATGGAAGCGCTCTTCAGTGGAAGCTTCTACACTTCTACTGGCCCTGAAATCTATGATTTTTATATTGAAGACGATATGGTTCACATAAAATGTTCACCTTGCGAGAAGATATACATTTGTTGCCAATGGAGACCATATCAGAGAATTCTTGGACGCCATGTTACAGAGTTTCATACAAAGCTTAAGGGAAGAGAGAAATTTATCCGCTGCGAATGTATGGATGCAAGAGGCAGAACAGCATGGTCCAACCCTATTTATCTTGACTAAGGAGGAGTTGAAATGAACATCCAATGTATTCATGAATATGATCTAAAAATAAAGCTTGGACAGTGTAGATCGGTGCCTGTAGCACTTGGAAAAGACAAGGAGCCAGGAGTTCTTTTTGTATATTCATCCCAGAAAAACATAGACCCATGGCCGGAGCTGTTTGACTATCCCACAGACACATTAAAGATGGCGCTTTTCACAGAAAGCGGAGAAATGCTATGGATGAGAGATCTGGGGACAGGAGAGATTCCCGGGGTATGGTACGTACCATTTATCTCTTTTGATTTGGATCAGGATGGAGTTGATGAAATATGGTTTCTAAATAACCTGAACCCTCACCTCCCCTTCAGTCTCAACGCAAGATACCTAGAGAGAATAGACCCCCTGAGCGGGAAAACCACAGGACAATGGAAGTGGCCTGACAATACTATTGACGACACTATGTCCCACTCATACCGTTTTTACATTACAGGTGGATATTCTCATGGAACACCCGTACTTGTTTGTGCCCAAGGTACATACAGGGATATGTTTCTTCAAGGTCACAACCTAGAAAATGGAGAGCTGAAACTTCGTTGGGATATAAAGATTCCACATGACGACAAAGGTGCCAGAGCCAGTCATCTTTGCCCTGTCCTCGATTTCGATAAAGACGGTGTAGATGAACTATTTTGGGGAGAGAGACTTATAAGCCTCGATGACGGCCATGAGCTTTTCTGTGCAGACAAAGGAAGATACCTGGGGCACTCTGATGTAGTTGTTCCTTTTGAAGATGATGCTGGAAATAGATTTATATACACCATCAGGGAGGATTACGAAAAAGAAGGAGAACCAAGAGTCGTAACTTTCAACCATAAAGGGGAAAGATTCTGGAGTGCCATTCCATCTGTAGGCCATATGCATAACGGATGGCAGGCTATCATAAAGCCAGACTACAGAAGAATATCAATGGCAATGAGGATAACGCGGAAAGTAATCAATCATGCAATAGTCGATACAGAACCTGAAGATTTTATTTTCGACGCATTTACAGGAGAGGAACTACAAGGTGTATTTCCATTCAAAGCCAGTGAATTCATGCCTTTGGACTTTGATGGCGATGGATACCACGAGTACTATGGAGATGAAAGCACAGGAAATAACTACGGCTATGTACTGGATGCAGAAGGAAATATTCTTGCATACCTTGGAAAAGGAAATACTGTCAGGGAGGGCAAGGTCATCAATCGACCAGGAGAGACCCTAATGCTATACTACGCAGAGGAAGGAAAAGTCAGGATTTGGGGAGACCTAGATGCAAAAGAGAGCGAAAGAGCAAAGAAAAGATATGAGCATCCATATCAATTTGCAATGCAACATTTCATGGGAACAGGGTATAATCACTATCATAGCCACATCAGTTGCGGCATGTGAGGAATAATCTGATGACTACAGAGGAACTTGCTAAACTAATTGGAGTCTCTAGAGTCACCGTATCCAAAGTGATAAACGGCGCCGACGGGGTATCGGAAAAGACAGCTAAGAAAGTAAGGGATTACATTGAAAAACTGAACTTCGTACCAAACAGTGGTGCACGCAGTCTTGTGGGGAAAAAGGAACGCATAATAGGTCTCTTCTCCGCCTACTCTGAATCAAACTCAGGAGCAGGAGAGAATATAACAAGTCACTTTGCAACCGAGATGATAAACTTGGTTGTAAGCGAAGCCCAAAAGAAGAACTACAAGACCCTTGTTCAGCTCACCAAAGGAGACGATGAGATACGAGAGATAGACCATATGCTTGCAAGCCAGATGGTGAGCGGTGCAATTCTTCTTGGTTATGATACAGGCAGCAAGAATATCCTTGCCCTTGCAGAAAAGGATTACCCTCTTGTTCTTGTAAACCAGGAGCGTGATTCTTTTCGTCAGAATGTTGCTGTCGTAAACATGGATGACCAAGCCTCTGCAATATTTGCAATTGCAAAACTCATCCAGTATGGTCATAGAGATATTCTCTATATTGGTTGTGGCAGGCACAGACTTCCCGCCATTCATAGGAACGAGGGAGTGGCCTCCGCCAAAGTAAAGTTCCAGGAGCATATAGATAGTATCATTGAGATTGACTGCAACTTTGATGAAAACGTTGCATATAAAGAAACGAAGAAGCTTTATTCAGCAGGCGGGAAGAAGCCCACTGGAATCTTTGCAGCCAACGACCTTATGGCCATCGGAGCAATGAACGCATTGAAGGATCTTGGCTATCGTATTCCTGAGGATGTTTCCATAATTGGTTTCGATGATATCTCAATATCACGTTATCTATCACCAAAGCTTACGACGATGCACTGTGACTTCAGGAAGATTGCTTCAGAATCTGTGGAATCCGTTATTTCATTGATTGATGGAGAAGAAGTCGAAAGGCACAAGGAGATTCCAGTTCGATTTGTTGAAAGAGAGACGCTAGGATATGAAAAAACTAATAGTGATCAGCATTGATTCATTGACAGATGAAGATATAAAAAGAGCAGGGGACACTCCAAATATCAATGGTTTGATTAATCATGGTACATATATAAGAAACATAAACGGAATATATCCTTCCCTTACCCATCCATGCCACGCGACAATCATAACGGGGAGAAATCCAGGATACCATGGAATTATCTCAAACAGAGATTATTCTATTCCCAATCATCCTTGGTTCAACTCTCTCAGTGATATCAAATGTCAGACTGTATTAGATATTTTTAAGAAAAATGGTGCCAGCATAGCATGCTGCAGATGGCCTGTCACTGCAGGAAACTTCGAGAAGATCGACTATCTCATTCCAGAGATAACAGATGAAAACGAGTTAAAACCCGATTGTTTAGAACACTATCTCAAGATATCATCCACTTCTTTGCATGGAATTATCAAGAGATACATAAATACTCTTAAACTAAAGAAGCAACCGGAAGAAGATTTGTTCTCCACTTCTTGTATCTCCGACATAATCAGGACATTCAAACCCGATGTAGTATTTACTCATCCGGCATCTGTAGACTCATACAAACATAAGTATGGGGTAAAAGATCCAAAGACTCTTGAAATGATCAGACTAGCCGACAAGATGGTCGGAGACATCATTAAAGCCGTTGAAGACATAGGCATGATCGAGCAAACAACTTTTATCGTTCTCAGCGACCATGGACACGAGAGGGTTGAAAGAGAGATAGCTCTTAACGAAGTATTTCTTCGTGATGGGTTATTTGGAAAACTTATCGCCTATGAGTGCGGCCACAGTGCAGAGATATATCTGAACGGCATCAGCCAAGAGGATGCTCTCTCCTATCTGAAAAGTAAAGTAAATGAGGGATTATCTGGGATATCGAAGGTATTCTCGAAAGATGAACTCGTAAAGAGATATGGAACATTCGGCGACTTCAGTATCATGGTCGAGGGTGATGATGGAATAATGTTCTCAAACGAAATCGGCACACAAATCTGTAAAGATAGCAAAGAAGTCTCCACTCATGGTCATATGCCAGATAAGTACCCCAAACCTATATTTATTGCAAAAGGTCCAGG
>JALFCJ010000285.1 GCA_022771185.1 Spirochaetales bacterium
TATTACAGTGGTAGGAAAAGAGAACGCAGAGATAGATCATAAGTATGACGTTACAGGTTCTCTATGCGAAAACAACGATAAGTTTGCCATCGACCGTATGCTTCCTGAAATCGAGAGAGGCGATATCCTGGTCATCCACGATACTGGAGCTCACGGCTTTGCCATGGGATTTAACTACAACGGAAAGATGCGCCACGCCGAGTATCTTAAGACAGATGGAAAGATTCTCAAGATAAGGCGTGACGAGAATTATGAGGATTACATCAGAACTCAGATTCTTAGCCCTGAAGAAGTATAATCACCTTAGAGCCAAGTCCAGACCTCCGTTTGATACCCGGGGTGTCTGGATTTGTGTTTCATAGTCCGGAAAGTGTTTTCTCACATAGGAGTAAATGCTATATACAGTAAGAGAGGAATCACCCTCTACAGCTTCATTTCTATCAGTATCATACCCCAAGGCCTTAAGTAAGTAGTAAGTGAACGCTCCATATGAAAGCTGAAATGGTCCGTCTCCTCCGTCTAAGCTGTCTGAGGCCTCTTGCCCCCTGCCAGTGGATGATAAAATCCAAATATCCGAGTAAGGATACTTATCTCTCTTTGTTAAGAGTGCATCTTTCATTGCCTTTGGATAACTTATCCCTACCCACCTGTCTTCCTTCTCTTCTGTGGAGAACACATCGGAGGTGGAAAGAGGAGAGGAAGGAATATAGATGCCAGAGTAGCATGAATCCAGAATAACCAGCTTCTTTCCTCCCAGAGTCGAGATACGCTCTAATAAATCTTCGGGACTTATACTATCCCACACCGTTGATGTCTCTGACGCATTTGTCATCAAGGCACCACTTGGTTTCTCTCCGTGCCCTGAGTAAGAGAAGATAAGTATATCATCTTCTCCTAATACCAAGGATCCCAAATATTCCATGACATCATATATCCTCCATCCGCTCTCTTCCTCCCCAATCTTGGGCTTATACATAAAACTCTTGAAGTTCTCGTCGTCGTTTCTCTCAAGTTCGTTTTTATTCTTATCTACAGGAACATATAAAGGGGATGAGGAAGTATATCGTTTCCCATCTTGAGAAATATAGCTTCTGATGTGGATATCACCAAAAGTCTGAAACTGCATTGATAGTGCTGCCTGGTCAGTTACTACGTTCTCCAGCTTCCTGCCGTTTCCATTGTAGTTATAGAAGTCATCGGCAACTGTAACGATGTATATTTCTCTATTCGTTGGAATGACTTCGTTGGAACAGGAGAAAAGAGAGAGGATGAGTGATAGAATTAGTAATACCATCATATTCTACCTCCCATCTTCATAGCAATTTGAAAGTTGAAAGAAGGGTAGTAATCTGAGAAAGTGTAAGTGAGAGGAAACAAAAGAGCCAAGTGATCCTCTATTTGTAGTCCTGGGGTAAGGGATAGGGCATACTCTTTCCCTACACCTCCCAAATCTCGATAATCTACAAACCCTAAATAAAAATAAGAAGAGATAAACAACAAATTCTTCTGATACTCACCTCCAAGACCCAGCTTTATTTTTGTATGGTCCATGGTCAAGGTCCCGTTTTTAGGACTCGATGCAGTTATGCTCTCCAGTCTCACTGGAGATGAGATTGTCCAATCTCCAAAGGTTAAAGACAACAGCGACGCTTCGATGCCATAAGAGAGAGTGGACCATGAATTGGAGTCGTAGAAAATGATGTCACTTCCCAGTCCAAAGGAGGCCCACGGCGAATAAGACGAATAAGACGAAAAAACAAAAAATGAAACTAATAAGAGTAATAAGACAAATCTTTTCATTTTGTCCTCCTTACTCTTATAACGCGATTTTCCCGAATTATGACTTAATTTTCTTTACACTATCCATAAGAATCATGAGAGAGACCAGTCTTTTCTTAGGTTTTAGGGGTGAAAAGGCGATCATGGGCATCCCTCTGAAAGAGAGACCAAGCATGTATCCTGGTCCTGTGTACTCGGCACTAAGCACTTCCACATTATTAAATACCAAGTGATTTGGATATAAACCACCTTCCAGGCTCTCTTCCGATACTGTTACGCTTTCTGGTCTGAAGAACACACTTCCCTCTACTCCTTCTCCATAGATGAGAGATGCTGGGAGGGCTGTGCCGTCTCCAGTGAAGAATGCAGAAAAGAGGGTTGGAGGATTACGATATAACTCTTCAGGTGTGCCGAATGCCTCCACTCTTCCATCCTTCATGATCAGAATCTTGTCAGAGATGGCGAAAGCTTCCTCCCTGTCGTGGGTAACATATAGCATTGTTGTGGAAAAAGCATCGTGTATGGCTCTAATACTTCCCCTTAATTTCTTTCTCAATGGTGCATCTAATGCTGATAATGGCTCGTCCAAGAGAAGAATATCAGGCTCGGAGGCAATGGCTCTAGCCAGAGCTACACGCTGTGCTTCTCCGCCACTGAGTGTGGTGACTTTTCTCTTCCCATAACCAGGAAGACCGATAGTGTTTAATAACTCTTCTGTCTTCTGGTCTCTCTTCTTACTGTTCTTCTCTTTCATTCCATATTCAATGTTCTTCTTGGTGTTCATTCCAGGAAAGAGAGAGAAGTCTTGGAATACCATAGAAATGCCACGTTTTGAGATAGGGAGCTTTGTTATATCTTTTCCATCTATCTTTATTTCGCCCTTGTCAACGCTATCTATTCCGCTTATTAAGGACAATAGCGTTGACTTTCCACTGCCGCTGGGACCTAGGATGGTGACGAGCTCTCCCTTTTCTACAGAAAAAGAAAGAGAGAGTATAAAGTCAGAATAATCTTTTTGCAGGTCATTAATTTCCAGATATGACATTTGTCTTGTCCTCCTTTTCTCCTATAGCAAAAACGATGATGGCTGTAGCAAGGAGAATAATAGCAAGAGCAGAGGCTCCCTGATAGTTGTATTGGTTGATCATCTTATAAATAAGAATAGGAAGGGTAGTTACTTTTCCCTCAGCAAGTGCCATTGTTGCATTTACTTCTCCCAAGGAGAGAGCAAAGGCAAAGGCAAAGGCGCGACGCCTATAGCTCTTAAGCATGGGCTTCTCCACTTTTCTATAGCTTGAATAACACCCCTTTCCCAGACACATAGAAGCCAGAGGCAAAGTGTTTGGTATTCTTTTGGCTCCTGGCATTATAGTTCTCACAGTAAATGGCATTACGACAACTAAGTGGGCTAGTATTACCAAAACATAAGAGATGTATATTGATTTATAAGGAAGGCGTGTAGAGAGAAACGCAAATCCCAGTCCCAGTGAAACAGAACCTGCAGCCATAGGTAGAGACGTAAGAAGAGGAATGATTCTACTCTTCCTTCTTACAGCAGAGATTGATATGGCAGTTGAAAGAGAGACAGCCAAGGAGGATGAGACGAAAGCGATCAAGAGTGAATTGAATATTGCTTCCAGTCCAGTACCGGCTCCTGTTGGAGAAGAAGATGCAATATCTTTCCAAGCTTTCAGGGTGAAGGCTCCGTCTTTTGTAAAGAAAGCTCTATATACAATAGACAATAGCGGCGGGGCGAGGAATAAAAAGACAAGAAGAGAGAGAACAAAGGCCTCCAGTTTTTTCCAGCCCTTTGCTTTCTTTATTATCCTCTTGGATCTAGAGGCCTTCTTCTCTTCTCTTCCATAACCTGAAATAAGGAGAAGAAGAGACATTATGATAAACGAAAACAGAGCCAGAGAAGAAGATGAGACAGTGTTTACATCTGTATATGTTCGTCTATAGATTTCAGCTTCAATTGTGTAATACTTAGGGCTTCCTCCCAAACTCATGACTATCAGGAATGAAGGGAAGCAGAAAAGGAATATCAGTATAAAGGCGCTGATGATAGTGCCCTTTACTTTGGGAATCGTGATACGTATAAATGTATAGAAATTACTCTTTCCCAGTAGCTTTGATGCCATCTCTTCTTTTTCATCCATCCCAGAGAGGGCTGAAGTGATCAAAGAAAAGGCTACAGGAAAGTTAAGATATACATGGGCCATTATTACTGATGGAAATGAGTAAAG
>JALFCJ010000136.1 GCA_022771185.1 Spirochaetales bacterium
GTATCTTCTTAACTACGCTCCTTGTTTCAAACGATGCCACTGCCACTTCCCTTGTCCTCCAAGAGAAGTATATCACAATAATAGGGAATAAAAGAAGTATTAAGTTATAAAATGATTAAATTATTTCATGACAATTCCTAAAGTATTGGAGAGATATTTCTCTGACCAAAAGTATCACTTCTTTCTTCTCTTTTCTGTCTCTATTCCAGTCAACATACTTTATGCATTAATAAAGACTATATATGGAGTTGTAATAAACTCACATTGGATTATTGAGAATGGCATATATTACATTCTTCTTACTATGATGAGACTTATTGTGATTGAGGGGGCGAAGCGGGGAGGAAAGAAAGAGATAGTGGCAACGCGTATCTCTTCTTTTATTCTTTCTCTTTCTTCTGTGTTGTATTTATTTATGGTGTTGGAGATGTATTATAACGCTTCAGCCCCCAACTATCCTGGCGTTATAGTTTATGCTGCAGCTTTATATTCATTTGTAAAGGTGGGGACTGCAATAAAAGGGTATATCAGCATAAGAAATATCAAGACCCCAGCCATAAAAGTGGCAAACACAGTAAAGGTGTCGCACGCATTTGTTTCTTTAATCTTCCTTGAAAGCGGTATGCTGAATATCTTTGGAAGCGGAGGAAAAGACGAGAGAACCCTACTTTTGGTATCTGGTATTGTGGTGGCTATCTTCTTGCTTTTTTCTGGTGTGGCGGTTTGTATAAATCTAAAAGATTCTACATCTTCCATATCAAAGGAGACGAGGAAGAAATAGCGGAGGCGCCGGCATTAAGGGCGGATAGTATTTCTTCCCTACTATTGATCAATCCTCCTGCAACAATAGGAATATTGTAGGAAGATAACTCTGATATCACGCGAAAAATCAGGCCAGGCATCACTTCCAAGAAGTCGGGCTTGAAAGAAGTAAGGTGGGAGATGGTAGTGGAGAGTGCCATAGAGTCAACGATGAAGCTTCTTTCACCTGCAATGAGACCTAATTCCTTAGCTCTTTTTACTAAATTTGTCTTAGTCGAGATAATACCGTCAGCCTTAGTGCTTGTTGCTATATAGTCCACGGCAACTTCCTTTGAAGAGAGGCCTGTTATTAAGTCGACGTGGACAATTACCGTTTTCCCTTTGGACTTCAATCTCTCTACGATTCCAGGAAGAGTAAGGATTGTTCCATACAAAACAAACACCACATCGATATCACACTTCTCAGCTTCAAGGAGGAGCTTATCGTTGTTGATAGCTGCAATAATCGGGTTTGCTTTGAAAATGTCTTCTTTCACGCTTTCTTCCTTACTTCTCTAGTTGCAATTACATCTACTCCTGTGTCGCAAATATTACTAATAATGATTTTCCCGATTTCTATGGGAGCGTCAACGGTTTTTTCTCTTATTATTTCAGAAGCCTTAATGATCATATCTTTTGGAATAGGAGCGGATGTTTTTACAGAGCACATCTTATCTACTCCATCTCTCACTTTTACCGATTGAGTAAGAATTCTTTTTGGTGCAGTCACTTCTTCTTTTGCATATCTTTCACCGTTGAGACATGTGTTTCCTTTAACTTTTATCTCTTCTCCATTCTTTTCAACTGTCAAAAGGCATCCAAGAGGACACCCGATACAAGTCAATTCAAATCTTTCCATGTTAGTCCTCCGTACCTACTTCAATAGACTCTATAGTTTCGTATTTCTCCAGAATACGTTTCGGGATTATCAATGTCTCCATTTCTCCCGGAGCCATTATTCTTTTTTTCTTTGATATTACTTCCTCTCCGTTTACCCTTACTGTAATCTTTCCGTCCTTCTTTACATTTGAAACACGGAATCTGATAGTTGTGTCTTCTTTGGTGTCTTCGTCGATTATTTCAGGAACTGTATATCTGGCGAGTCCAAAAACAGAAATAGGGATTTTCTTTTTATTTGGTTTTCTATCAGAGAGAGCATAGAGGGCAGCGTTTTCTCCCGCTTTCTCTGCTTCGTTTGATACATAATCCACCAGGTCATGGACATGAAGAACGTTGCCACAGGCAAAGATTCCATCACGATCGGTTTGGAAGCTATTATCAACAATGGGGCCTCCTGTAACAGGAGAAAGCGATATTCCAGCTTTACGAGAGAGTTCGTTTTCAGGAAGTAATCCTACAGATAAAAGTAGAGTATCAGCATCAAAAGTGATTTCTGTTCCTGGAATAGGCTTACGTTTTTCGTCGACTTCGGAGACTGTTATTCTCTCGACTCTCTTTCTTCCTTCTATTTTCGTAACAGTATGAGAGAGAAGAAGTGGAATCGAGAAGTCGTCGAGACATTGTACGATATTACGTTTCAGTCCTGAAGAGTAGGGCATCAGCTCCACTACAGCCAATACTTTGGCGCCTTCTAGAGTCATTCGTCTTGCCATGATAAGACCTATATCTCCAGAACCAAGGATTACGACTCTTTTCCCGGGCATTTTGCCTTCAATATTTGTCAGGTACTGGGCGGTTCCTGCACTAAAGATGCCACTGGGCCTATCTCCAGGAATATTCAAAGCACCCCTTGGCCTCTCCCTGCATCCCATTGCGAGTACAATGGCTTTTGTTTCAATAGTCCTTACTCCTTCCTCTTCGTTTATGTATGTGACAGAGTGGGGCGAAATTGATAGCACAGTAGTATTAAGTAGGAACGGAATATCCCTCTCTTCTACCATCTTTATATATCGATATGCGTACTCAGGACCTGTCAGCTCTTCTTTAAATGTATGGAGTCCAAAGCCGTTATGTATGCACTGATTTAATATGCCGCCAAGCTTTTCAGATCTTTCAATGATGAGGATGTTGCCGCATCCTTTTTTCTTTGCACCCAATGCAGCAGAGAGTCCTGCGGGGCCTCCTCCGATTATTACTACGTCATACATATTATTTATCCTCCATAGTTATGTTGGAGCCTAGTGAATTTTTGTTTATTTCATCAAAAGGAATAGATGCATATTTCTCAATTAACTCCATTACTTTAGGAGAACAGAAGCCTCCTTGGCATCTTCCCATTCCAGCTCTCACTCTTCTCTTTATTCCATCGAGGCTTCTTGCACCCAAGGGCCTTGTGATGGCGTCGATGATCTCTCCTTCGCTTATTTCTTCACATCTGCAGACAATCTTGCCATAAGATGGATTTGCCTTAATAAGCTTATTTCTCTCGTCTATGCCCATTTCTCTTGGTCTTGGAGGAGCCTTCCTATCGAGAATTGGATTCTCTTTTTTGTTTTTTCCCAGTCTATCTGCTACCATCTTTGCTACCATTTCTCCGATAGCGAGGGATGAGCTGAGCCCGGGACTCTCGATTCCTGCAGCGTTAAAGAAGCCTGGAGCATCTTCAGCTTCTCCCACGATGAAGTCTCCTGAATCTTCATGAGCTCTTAAGCCCGAAAAAGATGTAATAACCCTTTTAAATGGAATATAAGATGAAGTCTTTAATGCTTCCTTTGAGATGTAATCAAGGTCAAAGGCGGTAGTTGAAGTATCATATTTATCTGGGATAGATACACTATTTGGACCTATCATCAAGTTGCCATGAACTGTAGGAGTGACAAGGACGCCTTTTCCTTTGGAAGACGGAAGCTGGAAAATGGTGGAGTTGAACATACCCCTTGTCTCGTTATCGAAGAGCATGTAGGATCCTCTCCTGGCTGAAATGTGTATTTTCTTTTCCGATACCATATTATTGATAGCGTCTCCATATACTCCAGCTGCATTTATTACCGTTCTGGTTGTAATTGAGGAAGATGTGTCTGTAATGACTCTATATCCACCTTCTATTTTTTCTATGTTTTCTACTTTAGTGTTGAACTTAAACTCAGCTCCATTCTCATAAGCATTCTCGGCAAGAGCCTGTGTCAGAGAGAAGGGGCAAACAATTGCGCTTGATTTCAGATAGAGACACTTTGTTACATTCTCTGAGAGGTTGGGCTCGATTTTTCTTGCTTCGTCGCCAGAGAGAATCTCCATATCCTCTACGCCGTTTTTTATTCCTCTTTCATAGAGCTCGTCTATCTTGTAATCATCGTCATGAGAGAAAGAGACAACCATTGCTCCGTTGACTTTGTAATCGAAGTGTAGTTTCTCACTCTCCTCTCTGATCATCTTTGCTCCCTTTACATTCAGCTTTGCTTTAAGGGTGCCTGGCTCAGGATCATAGCCGGCATGGACTATTCCGCTGTTTGCCTTTGTGGTTCCTGAAGATATGTCTTCCTCTTTTTCCACTAAAAGGGTCTTCATCTCATACAAAGAAAGATATCTGACAATAGCAGATCCTATTACTCCTCCGCCGATGACCACTGCATCATAGTCCATGTTTTTCCTCCAAAAAAATAGCAAAGTCCATCCCTCTGGTAATAAAAGGGCTGAACTTTGCTCTATATCTCTGAGTTCTTATTCTTTTTTTATCCGCCCTAATTTTAGTAACGAAAGCGTAATGTTGTAAAGAAAAAAATGGCAACTATCGTTAACAGAAATGTCAAAATAAACGAGAAGATGAATATTGTATAGTTTTGATATCTTAACAAGTTTATATTAGTCAATAAATTATTAAGAAAATAGAAACGACTATGGAGTTTAGGTAAGTATTAAATATTAGACTTTTTCCATAGCTTTTTTCATCTATTTTCGGTCAGGTTGGTTTCTATTTATATATCTTCTTGCTGTTACTGAAATTAGATAAAATATATCTTCTTTTATCACTTTTTACTTATTTTATAAAATGATAAAAGTTATTAAAATAGCGTTTTTTTCTTGCTTTTCTTCAGCTTTGGTATAGACTTTATTTAGAAAGTGAAAAAAGTATGAAGAAGCATCTCCTTTATATCAACCTTGATGGTTTTGCATATTATTTGTACTCCAATAACCCTGATAGATTCCCTCATCTCAGGGCATTGGCTTCTTCTTCTACTTTTTTTGCTTCCTGTTATTCATCGATTCCGTCAATAACTGTGCCTATGCAGGTTGGAATTGTTACAGGTAAAAAATGTGGTGAAACTGGAAACTGCTATCAGTATTTTGATAAAGATACTAGATCAATCGTAAAGACAGGAAGACTCAATAAATCAAAAACAGTTGCCCAGTTGTTGGCTGAGAATGGCTATAGGGTTCTCTCTATTCAACAATTTGCAGTTGAGAACCATGGATGCACAGCGTTTGATGAGGATCATTTATATATCCAGCCGGGAGGAGATGCCGTAAATAGATTTAAGATACTTCAAGATTATTACGAGTCTTTGTCTCTTCCTGGACACAGTTTTGATTCTCTCCATGATATGGTTCTCTTTTATGCTGATGATTTGGATAGTGCAGGACATAACTACAAGGAGCATCAAAATACTGAAGAAGAAAGAGTGGAAAATGTCAGAAGAAAACTGGATGTAATAGATAGAGAATTGGGAAAGACTCTGAATATAATCGATAAAAAGGGATTAATGGACAGTATTACGATACTGTTGACTGCAGATCACGGCATGGTGTCCTATACTACCCCTTCTTTGTTGCCAATTCTTGTTGATGATCTATCTAAAAAAACTGGATATAAAGTGTCGTCGGATATTACAGATTCTCCAGACATATTTCTTCTTCCCACGACAATAGAGTGTCAAGGATATATTCTCAACGATATAGTTGAAGAAGAGAAAGTGTTGTCAGCTCTAAAGCAACTGGAATATGTAGAAGTTGTGTTATCAAAAAAAGATCTTGAAAAAGAGGGTGTTCTTGATTCCTTCGGAGACTTCCTGATATCTCCGATAAAAGGAGTAGCCTTTTATAGTGGATTAGATCAAATACCAGAAGGAGTCCTACTTGCAAGTCATGATAGTCTTAACGAAGAGGCTCAGCATGTATTTGCACTTATTTTCTCCAGTGGTGAAAAACCTTGTGTTTTAAAAGAAAAATATCAAATTCAATCTTTAATGGACATCGCTCTTAGGTTATCGTCATTACCAGTACTCGACAAAAAAGGAGGATTGGCATGAAGACAGAACTTAAAAAGAGCAAAAATAGTATAATCAACACCTTTGCATGCCATGACATGTTGAGCAAAGGTGAAATCGTAGTAAAGACAGGATTCAGTCCGGCATTAGTCAGTACAATGATGAACGAGCTGGAAAACGAGGGTGTTGTCTATAAGACACACTTCGGATCTTCTTCTGGTGGTAGAAGGCCTATGATGTATAGGCTTGGAGATGATCTATTTCACTGTGCAGCCTATAAAATCACGACAGGAGGCATTAGTTTATCAATAATTAATATTCATGGAGATATCCTAGCTTCTGCTACATATATAGAGAAAATTGATGATGAAAGTTCTCTTTCTTTTAGTTTTGAAATTGTTACACAAAAAATAAAGAAAGAAGAAGCTGAAAAGTTTGCTCTTGTAAAAGCTGTAGCGATTACTTTGCCTGGCATTATGGATAATGGCAATACAACGGTATCTCTTTCTGTGCCTCTTTGTCTAAAATCCTTTTCCTTCGATCATCTTGTTAGGAAAACATTTGGTAAGGAACTGCCAATAAAACTATTTAAGGATTCAGATTCTCAAATTCTGGCAGAGTATAGGTATGGGACAGAAAAAGCAGAAAACATGGCATATGTCTTTGTAGATGACGGCATCGGTTTCTCTATGATACAGAACGGAAGGCTTCTTACTTCCGATAAATGTAGTATGGAACTTGGTCATACTGTTATTTCAATAGACGGTGAAATGTGTAGGTGTGGTCGACGTGGTTGTGCAGCTACCATACTTGGAGGTAGACCTGCCGCCAGAAGATATGCAGATAGAAAAAATGGGGCTGTAGATCCACAAATCCTTACTTACTCAAGTGTCATTGAAAATGCCAATAATGGAGAAGATGTTGCAAAGAGTGTAATGGAAGAACAGGAAAAGATTCTTTCTATTTTAGTTATTAACGTCATCAATTTATTTGCCCCTTCTGTCGTAGTCATAGGGGGAGCGATTTCTAAGTATATAGGATTATCGGAGATGATTCAGGAAAAGGTAGATAATCTATCTTTGAATAATTCTACCGATAGAGCGAAGGTCTCTGTTTCACATCTGGACATGTCCTTTTCATTAAGGTCTATGGCCGGTGAATTATGTAAAGAATGTTTTTTCACTAACTAATCATTAAGAAGGAGGATAACTAATGAAAAAACTATTATCCGTATTGTTGGTGGCACTCATGGTAGTATCACTTTTCGCAAATGGAACCAGTGAAGCTCCTGCTGAGCCTGAGACAACTACAATCCGCTATTGGCAGCACTCTTCTGCAGCCAGAGATGCAATGATGGAGAGGATCATTGCAATGTTCGAAGAGAAATACCCTCAGTACAAGGTAGAGGCGGAATTCATTCCTGAAGCTGACTACAATCAGAAGTTGATTCCTGCTCTCGCCACAGATACAGCACCAGATGTATTCCAGATTCAGCAAGGAATGGTTGCAAAGCTTGCAGAAGCAAGTGCAATTCAGCCATTAGATACATCTGTAATGTCTCCTGAAGATATTGCAAATAGCAAGGTCTCTTCTGCTGTAGATGGTCTAAAGTATGATGGCGAATACTATGGTATGCCTACAGATACCCAGACAATTATTCTCATGTGGAATAAGGACCATGCTAGAGAAGCCGGACTTGATGCTGAGAATGGACCTCAGACTTGGGATGAGTTCTTTGATTGGGCTTATAAGCTTACAAAAAAAGATGCTGAAGGCAATCTTATTCAGGCAGGATGGGGTGGAAAAGGTTATTGGTGTGAAATCATGCCTTTCGTGATTCAGCATGGTGGAAAGATGAATGACGAAAATGGAAACTTTATCTTTGCAGATGATTCTGTAGCTATCGAAGCTATCAAAGAATATTTTGTATTTGCTAAGGGTGGCAATTATTCAGAGAAGTTTACAAAGAACTGGGCAGGTTTTAGACAGGGACTTGTTTCTATGATGCTTGGACATCCTGCTATGATTGGTAACCTTGTTACAACAGCTCCAAACCTTGATTATGGTGTAGCACTTATTCCTGCTGTTGACGGAGAAAATCATCTTTCTTGTGTAACAAGCTGGGCATATGTAATGAGTTCAAAGGCTCCTTCAAAGGCTGCAACTACATTTATCGATTTCCTCGCAAGCGAAGAAGTTGAAAAGATGTGGACTTCAGAAACTGGTCAGCTTCCCGTAACAAAGAGTCTTTTGAATGATGATAGTCTCAAGACAAATCCTAAAATTGCACTTGCTATCTCTTCTGTTGAGAATAGCATAGTCGGAACACTTCAGACAGGTGCTATGAACAAGATTTGGTCAAACGGAATGAGCAGAATAATGAATACAGACGAAAAGGTTGAGGATGTTTTGAGAGACATACAGAATCAGCTTAATGAAGAACTGCATTCAGATCTTTAATTATTAATTAAACAAGAGGTTAATCGCATACATGGAAAACAAGAGCCTAAGAAAGGGCATAAACTGGATGAAGGTGGCACCGTACTTTTTCATAGCACCTGCCGTAATTTATATTATTTGTGTGACTATAATCCCAATGATTATGGCTTTGCCAATAAGTTTTACCAATTGGTCTGCACTTTCTCCCAGAAAGAAATTTGTAGGTATAGCTAATTATAAAACTTTGGTTCATGACAAAGATTTCTGGTCTTCTATGCTTGTGATGGCTAAGTTTTTCATCTATGTTCCTCTTGTGATGGCAGCAGGACTTGGTGCCGCACTTCTTTTGAACACGAAGACACAGGGCACCAAGTTCTTTAGAGTATTGTTCTATGCTCCAGTCATTACATCGACTGTAGCAGCAGCCATTCTCTTTGAATGGTTCTTTCAGCCTACTTATGGTCTATTCAATGCCATATTGGAATTCTTCCATTTACCTGTAAGTGGATGGATATATGATGCAAAGAGCGCGGTGGGATCTGTTATATTCTTTAAAGTTTGGAAGGGCTTTGGTGCATGTATGCTTATATATCTTGCAGGCCTGCAAGATATAGGAGGTGAGATAAAAGAGGCTTCATATGTTGATGGTGCGTCTTCATGGCTAAGCTTCTGGCACATTACGTTTCCTCTACTTAAACCTTCTCATACCTATCTGCTTCTTACCAACATTATCGGAGTATTTATGATTTTCCAGGAAACATATATGTTGAAGGGCCCAATAAATAGTACAAGAACCGTGGTCAACTATATATATGAAAAGGGCTTTGAAAGCTTCAAGATGGGTTATGCGTCTGCCATGAGTTTTGTCTTGTTCCTAATAATTATGGTCGTAACGATTATTCAGCAAAGGGCAAGTAAATTGGAGTTGACATAAGGAGAACATGATGACTAATACAACAAAAAATAAAATCGGGCACATTGTACTCTTTATTGTACTTTGCCTATTATCTGTAATAATTGCGTTTCCTTTTATTTGGATGATACTTTCATCCTTTAAAAAATCAGAAGAATTCTATTATCTTGTACCGAAACTCTTACCAGAATCGTTTATGCTAGATAATTTTAAGGAATTAATAGGTAAGTGGAACTTTCTTTCATACTATAAAAACTCAATTTTTGTTACTACATTCCAAGTGCTTACAAACTTGGTTATTGTTCTACTTTCAGGTTATGGATTCGCCCATTACAACTTCAAAGGGAAATCATTTTTCTTTATATTGATTCTCTCGTCTACTATGATTCCATGGGTGGCCACAATTATTCCGCTTTATATTTTGGCGAATAATCTACACTTGATAGATACTATGGCAGGATTGATGATTCCTGGTATGGCAAATGCATTTAATATATTTCTTGCCAGAAACTTTATGACAAGTATTCCTACAGCTTATATTGAAAGTGCAAGACTTGAAGGGGCAAGTGAAAAGAGAATATTTGCTTCCATCATTCTTCCTTCTGTAAAACCGTTGATATCGGTCATAACAATACAGAAGATGATAGATAGCTGGAACGCTTTCCAGTGGCCTTTGTTATGTGTCAACAGCGAGAGGCTGAGGACAATACCTTTGGCAATAGCCAAGCTTTCGAGCCAATATTATGACTCATATAACTTGAAGATGGCCGCAGCAACACTGGCGATCATTCCTGTTTTGATCATATACGTCATATTCCAAAAGAACTTTGTAGAGGGTATTTCCCTTAGTGGAGTAAAATGATGAAGATGGATTGGCATATTCATTCTACGTTTTCCGATGGGAAACAAAGTGTAGATGAATTAATAATGAATGCTGAAAAAATAGGGTTGGAATCTATTGCAATCACAGATCATTTTGATACAAATGATTCCTCGCTCTATTATATGCGAGATAAAAAAGAAGAAGATGTCTTGAGACACTTCGAACATATACGCGACGCCGGATCTAAGTCAAAGATAGAGGTGTTTGTAGGCATTGAAACAGGCTCTGATATGGATGGAAGGATGTATGTTTCCGATAGAATCTTAAACGAAGCGGATATCGTAATATGCTCACCTCATTATGTCGACTTGGATAAAAAAGGCAGAAGCCTGATGGATGAAGAGTATTGGGAACATTATAAAATGCTTCTTCTATCCCAAGCTGACAATCAGGCGGATGTTGCAGGTCATCCTGAAGGATATCTTCCAGCTCCAGGTTTGGAAGGAACAAGCTTTGAAGAAAGACAGAGACTTCGAGCCATGGTGGCAGAGAAATATCTGGATGAACCATTCTACAGGGAATATGCCTCAAGACTCAAAAAAAGTGGTAAAGCATTTGAGATTCATGGTGCTTCATCTACGCCAAGGAAATGGGTTCTTGAACTTTTGAGAGATGAAGGCGTCTCATTCTCAGTTGGGAGTGATGCCCACGATCTTCCTTTGTTGGGAAGAAATGAGAGAGGGCTGGAACTGGTATATGAACTAAATCTGAAAATAAAGAGACCTATTGGTAAAAGGAGATTTATATAAATGAAAAAGGTAGCTTTGATCGGAGCAGGAACAATGGGAAGAACTCATTGTAATGCTTACCTCTCCATAGAAGATGCAAAGCTTGTTGCTGTCTGTGATATAAATGAAGAAAAGGCGAATATGCTTTGCGAAAAGCACGGCGCCAAGTCATACACAGACTATGAAACAATGATTAGTAATGAGGAATTTGATATTCTCGATATCTGTCTTCCTACATATCTTCATTCGAAATATGCAATTGATGCAATGAAAAGGGGTAAAAATGTTTTTTGTGAAAAGCCTATAGCCCTTACTCTTGAAGAAGCAGAAGAAATGACTAAGACAGCAAAGGAATATGGCGTAAAATTCTCAGTCGGTCATGTGCTTAGATTTTTCCCTCAATATAAAAATGCAGTCTCCATAGTGAATGACGGCAAGATCGGATCTCCTCGTCTTATTAGAACAACAAGAAATCAGGCGTTTCCTAATTGGAGCTGGGAGAACTGGTATGCAGATTACTCGAAAAGTGGTGGACCGATACTGGATCTTGTAATTCATGATATTGATTGGATTATTGATTCTTTTGGAGATATAGAGAGAGTCTATGCTTCTTCTTTCAACGGAAAAGTTGAAAAGCAGGAGCATTGTATGTGTATATTAAGGTTAAAGAACGGAGCTATTGCACATGTTGAAGGATCTTGGGCCTATCCTCAGGGATCAGTATTTAGAATGACATATGAGGTTGTTGGAACAGACGGGGAAATAGAATACGACAGTGTAAAAGACTCTCCTATCCTTATTCAAACTAATAATGATGGTGTACATAAGAATGAATATCTGAATCCTATGTATGGTAATGCCGAACCTTATGGTGCTGAAATCAGAGCTTTTGTGGAGGCTGTGGATCAGAACAAGGATGTTGTCATAAAGGGGGAAGATGCCATTAAGGCTTTGAAGGTATGCCTGGCTTGTATCAAATCCTCTGAAACAGGCGAGTCTGTGACAATTGATTGATGGGAGGAAGATTATGAAAACAAGAATAGGTGTAATCAGTTTCGAACACATGCATGCCCTCAGTTATACTAAGTCCCTTGTATCTATGGATGGTGTAGAATTAGTTGGAATTGCTGATACAGATGAGTATAGAGGTGCCAATATGGCTTATAGATTCGGAACAAAGTATTTTTCCGATTATAAGGATTTGTTAGCACTAAAACCCGATGGTGTAATTATCTGTACTAATAATAGCCTTCATTGTAGTGTAAGTATCGATGCATTGAGATCTGGTTGTCACGTGTTGGTTGAAAAACCTTTTGCAATCAACAGTAAAGAAGCAAAGGCCATGTTGGAAGAAGCTGAAAAGAGTGGCAAAAGAATAATGAACGCCTTTCCAATGAGATTTTCACCTTCTGTTATTGAAGCCAAGAAGGCGGTTGATAGTGGAAAGATTGGCGACATCCTTTGCATTACAGGTATTAACCATGGAAAGATTCCCTCCGGTTGGTTTATAGATAAGAACCTTTCCGGTGGTGGTGGCGTAATGGACCACACAGTACATCTTGCAGATTTGATTCGTTGGTTTACAGGAAGTGAGTACTCTTCTGTCTATTGCGAAAGCGGAAATCTTCTTCATAACAAAGGAATAGACGATGCTGGACTAGTGATGGCTAAAATGGAAAATGGCGTTTTTGCTACGATTGATTGTTCGTGGGCTCATGTTAAGAATTATCCTATCTGGCCTCAGGTTGATATGGAGATAATCGGCACTAAAGGAACATTGGAAGTAAAGGCTTTTGCACAAGTCAATCATGTAGTTGAAGAAAGTAAAAACGCTTTTGAAGACATCGTTTGGAATAAAGACGGAGATGAAGGCCTTGTTGCTGAGTTCGTTGATGTCGTCAGAACAGGAAAATATCCAAATGCATCAGGCTTGGATGGCGCCAAGGCTTTGGAAGTCGCAGAGGCTGCGTATCGTTCTGTAAAGTCACATAAAAATGAGAAAGTAATTCATATCGAGGAAATATAAATGCTTAAGAGTGTTGTTATTGGATGTGGAAAAATATCTGTAATGCATTGTGTCTCAATAAAGAAACAGAACAATGCATATTTGGCTGCTGTCTGTGATATTAAGGAAGATAGAGCGAAGAAAGCGGCAGAGGAATATGAAACCAAGTATTATACAGACTGGAAAAAGATGCTTGATGAAGAAAAACCAGATGCCGTCCATATCTGTACTCCCCATTATCTTCATCCTGAAATGGCGATATATGCTCTTCAGAAAGGTATAAATGTCCTTACTGAAAAGCCTATGGCAATACACTATGAAGATGCCATGAAGATGGCTGAAGCTTCAAAAAAGTCTGGGAAAAGTCTTGTTGTGAGTTTTCAGAATAGATTTAATCCAGGTTCTCTTCTTATTAAAAATACTCTCGATAGTGGAAGACTTGGCAAAATTATTTCTGCAAGGGCAATGGTTACTTGGAATCGAAGTGATGAATACTATAGTAAGAGCGATTGGAAAGGTACTTGGGATAAAGAGGGTGGCGGTGTAATAATTGACCAGGCCATTCATACATTGGACCTTATGAACTGGTATATTGGATCAAAAGCTGTAGAAGTATCTGCAACGATCAACAATAGAGCCCACTCTATTGTTAAAGTTGAAGACAGTTCTGAGGGTTATATAAAGTATGCCAACGGCACAAATGCATGTTTCTTTGCAATCAACTACTATGGTTATGATGCTCCTGTCGAGTTGGAACTCTACTGTGAGAAGGGAATAGCAAAGCTGGTGGGAGAAAAAGCTACTATTACATTCAATGATGGTGGCGTTGAGATTCAAGACAGAAACCCTAATCAATTCTTTGAATTTAAAAATGCAAAGCAGTATTGGGGAGTAGGGCATATGATGGAAATCGAAAATTTCTATACTTCACTTTCAGAGGGGAAAAAACCGAAGAATAGTGTAGATGAAGTATTGGATACGCATCATTTGATAGACGCTATATATAAAAGCGGAAAAGAAAATAGAAAGATTGTAATGTAATGGTTTTCCCATTGATTAAAATGCCCCTCTTGTTTGTTTTTCAAATAGGAGGGGATTTATTTATAAAAAAAACGCTATATCAGAAAATGAAACCTCTGTGTTTAATAATCTGGATATTTCTTATATGTTATTGAAAGAGAGGAATATACAATGATCGTTAGATCAGCAGAAGAACAGGAACTGGAGAGAGTGAATGTTTTGAGAAAGCAAGTAAACGATCTCCATGTTGAAGGTAAGCCGAATATTTTCAAGGCTAATTTCTACGATGGACTTAGTGATTATATATACGAAATCTGGAATGATGATAAGAAAGAAATAATTGTTGCTATAAACGAGGGTGAGATTGTGGGGTATGCCGTGCTGGCTCATATAAACAGAGCAGAAACTCCGTTTATGTATGAAAGAGATTACCTTGACATTGATGAAATCGGTGTAGATAAAGACTACAGAAGGCATGGAGTGGCTAGTGAAATGATTTCTTACATTCTTGATTATACAAAAGATAAAGGCTTTAAAAGAGTGGAACTTAATATGTGGGAATTTAATCAAAGGGCTCTTGCGTTCTATGAAAAAGTCGGCTTCAAGACATATAGAAGGTGCATGGAGATAGAGGTGTAAAAACTCCTAGACGCTGGAAGAGGTTATATCAACACAATCAAAGGCGGTAAGAAAAAAGTTACATGAATCAGCAGATGTTGTATCTTGGCTTAATATGATTGTTTTTGAATGTTGACTAAGAAATAAATTTTTCAGTTTAATGTTTATGTGGCCTGCCTTGAAACGGTAGGCGGTTGTTTCGTTCCATGTCGCTCTGACGGCGTGGAGGTCTTACCTCCATAGATTAATCTAAAGGAGGTGGCTGATATGTCAGATTATGAAACTTTAAGTATTGTAATATTGATTATCGGTTTAGTGATTTCAGCGATTACGCTTGGATTTGCTATAGGAAATAAAGACAAAAATAATCGCCACTAGTTCCTGCAAGTTCTAAAATGGCGATTTAATCATTTTTTGTATCTTGGAGCGAACGCCGTCTATCGACAGGTCACTTCCTATTCGTATGATAACCTCTCAAAACTTCATGAGTCAATAATTTGAATTATCAAATGGAATTGTTGTTGCTTGAGTTAAAGAGTTATTTCTGCGATGAATCCAGTGATCAAAGTGCATATTCAGCTTCAAGACATATCGAGGTGTATGGAAATAGAGATATAAAAAACTCCCCGATTAAAGGGGAGCTTAGACGAGACTAAATGGATTCGAACCATCGACCCTCAGTTCCGCAAACTGATGCTCTATCCAGCTGAGCTATAGTCTCATAACGATTGATAATAATGAATCATTTTTGGTTTTTGTTCTAGTGGTCTAGGGGAGAATCTTTGTGATATATGCTTTATTGTCCATTACTTTCTCTAGTTGTATCATGTGTTCATGACTAAAAATAGATTCATTGAAAGTATTCAGAGCCAGAATTGGAATAAGATAAACGAAATGGATGGAGTGGAACTCTGGGAAAGGGAAGGAGTATTTATGTTCCTTCATCCCGATTGTGTCTCAGAGAGCTTAGATAAGAAAGGTTGGTCTATCGGTTACTCTGATATCAAGACAACTAGAAGCCGAAGGCATTACTATGAAATCGAGAGAGTGGATGGAGACGTTTTGGTAGTGCTTTCAGAAGAAGACGACATAGAAATAGGGTGCATGGGCTGATGGATCTATCGCATCTTCTTCCTTCCAATTTCTCTATCTCACTCTTAGATTGTTTTTCTTTCTCTGATGGAATATGGAAAGCAAGAATACCACTGGAAGAAGAGGATCTCTTTGTCGTCTATAGATATGACGGGGAGACGATAAGGGCTGATGTGGTTGACGGGGAAGGTGAGAAGTTCTCTCTCTTTTATCTCAAAAATCCTGGTCCCTTCTCTTCAAAGATAAGAGACGAAGTTGAGAGGATTCTCTCTTCTATGGTTTTTTCTCTTTCTTCAAGAGAAAAAATGAGAGATAAAGTCATATCTCTCTTTCATGAGAAATACGGGATAGAGGGAGAGATGCCTTTTAGTGACGATAACACTTCTATTGTTTTTCGCTCTCTTAAGAATAAAAAATGGATCGGGATAATGATGGATATTCCTTCTTCCAAACTAAACATCCCTGGAGAAGAGAACGTGGATGTAATAAACCTTAAGCATTCACAATCCATGATCCCTTCTCTTATTGATAACCGTGTCATCTTTCCAGCGTGGCATATGAATAAGAAGACTTGGATAACAGTTCTTCTTTCCCCAGACTTGGATTGGGATTTCTTTTCGTCTCTTCTGGAGGAGAGTCGGAGACTGGTGGAAGAGAGAACCTAAATAAGGGCTATGTCTTTCATGCCTATTCTTCTCTTTGTTTGTCTTAGGTAGTAAACAGAGAAGAAGGCTGTGATCAAGTCTCCAATAGGCATAAACCATAATAAACCTTCAAGTCCAAATAAACGCGATAGAATAATAGGAAGGCCTACACCCATCACAATCTCTCTGATAAGTGACAATACTGAAGCTGATTTTGCATCCCCTATAGCCTGCAGGAATATTGTTGCACCCTTATTAAATGTGGAGAGGATAAGTAAAGATAAGAAATAAGTTATAGCTTTCTCGGCAAATGCCCTATAATACTCAGATTCTCCATTTCCTCCGAAAATCTGTATAAGAATATCTTTCCCGCTAATGAGTATTATTGAAGATATAAGGCCTAAGAGGAGCTCGATGAACATAAGTTTTTTCATTATCTCTATTACTCTATCTTTCTTTCCTGCACCATTGTTGTATCCGACGACAGGAATGCAGCCGGCGGCAAGTCCTATGGACATAGATATTACTATCTGGAATAGTTTCATAACGATTCCTACTACAGCCACAGGGATATGTGCATATTGTGGAAGAGAGAAGACAGGATCTTTTGCTCCGTACGTTTTAAGCATATTCAGTACTGCAGCCATGGAGAGTACAACAGAGATCTGGGTGAGAAAACTTGAGAAGCCCAAAGAAAGTATTCTTTTCGTTTTATTCCATTTTATGACAAAAGAAGATCTATCAAGGCTCATTGTCTTCATTTTTATAGTAAAAATAAAAGAAAGGAGTGCTGATATAATCTGCCCTGCGACAGTGGCGACTGCAGCTCCCATCATTCCCATCTTAAAGACGAAAATAAAGATCGGATCAAGAATTATGTTGGCTATTGCTCCTGATAGAAGCACAA
>JALFCJ010000088.1 GCA_022771185.1 Spirochaetales bacterium
GTTTGGTGACATGCACCTCTATCCATTCAACCATTTTGACAACATATAGTCAATAAATTGGTATCGATAAAACATGTTTGGATAGTATAAAACTTAAAAAGTATGGCAAAAGAGAGAGTAATAACATCAAAACAGATGAGAATGAACAAACTTTAATGATTTGTTCATTATCAAGGTTGAATATTTTTATCAGTCAAATCATATTCTTAATGCTTTGTTTCTATTGCCATTTTTTCTCTCTTTTGATAGATTTTTTTCAATATGACACAGAGACACAGAAGAGACATAGATTTCTTTAGATAATATGACCCAGATACCGGTATTCACCGGTATTTTTTTTGTGTTGCGGAGGAAAAGATGAATTATTTCAAGGGTAGAAGCCTATGTGTAATCGATGATTTTTCAAAGGAAGAGAGACTCTATCTCTTTGAGAAGGTAAGAGAACTTAAGAAGGCAATTGCAGATGGAGACAACGAGAAAAGGGATAGCTTCAGAATTAATGATCCTGACTTCGGTATTTATGAAGTCTTTCTTGAAGACAGCACAAGAACAAAAGAAAGCTTTCGTAACGCTGCAGAGTTCCACCATGCAAAACTAACTGAAATGAGTGCAGATAACTCCTCATTTAACAAGGGAGAGAGCTTCAGCGATACTTTCAACACTCTTTGTGGTTATAACAATAGAATATTTATCATCAGGAGCAAGGTTGAAGGTGTGACAAGACACCTTGAAGAAGAGTGTTCCAAATATGCAGAGAGAAATAATCTTGGCTTCAAGCCTGTATTTATTAATGCAGGAGATGGAAAACATGAACATCCTACACAGGAGCTTCTGGACGAGTACTCATTCCTTGAAGACAATAATTGGGATACTTCTTATCTTCATATCGCACTTGTAGGCGACCTTTACCATGGAAGAACAGTACACAGCAAGGCTGATGGACTTACACTTTGGTCAAAAGTTAAAGTGGATCTTATAGCTCCCCAGGAGCTGGCAATGCCAGAAGCATATGTGACAAAGATGAAGGAAAATGGCTTTGAGGTTACAGAGTATCCATCAATCGAAGAGTATCTCAAGAGCGGAAAATGCGCAGACAAGTGGTATTTTACCCGTCCTCAGCTTGAAAGAATGGGAGAAAAGATCTTGCAGAAGCAGGATGAACTGAGAAAGAGCATTACTTTCAGAGAGGAGTTTATGGATAAACTCCCAGCAAACACCAGATTCTATCATCCACTTCCACGCCATAAGGTCCACCCTACTATTCCGACATTCCTTGACGAGACTCCGCTTAACGGTTGGGAGAAGCAGTCTATCAACGGCATGTACACAAGAATTGTTCTTCTAGCCCTTGTTTCTGGAAGAATCGGCGATGACTTCGTTCCTAACGAGACAAAAAAAGAGGCAAATGACGATGAGTGGATTGTTGAAGTCAAGCCTGGAGACAAGAAGACTAGAGTAATCTCAGAAGGCGTTAACCCAATAAAGAATGGAATCGTAATCGACCATATCTGCAAAGGGGAAAAGCCGGAAGATATCAGACGCCACATGATACTGATAAGAAGAGTCATGAACCTTGACTCTCTTAAAGGCGGCGAATGGGTAAGCCAAGGCGCAGATGGAAACTACAAAGGCATTATATTCCGCATCGGCCACTTTGATCTAAGCCACAAAGAGGTCAAGAGACTGGCGGCATCCGCCCCAGGGTGTACCCTCAATATCATCGAAGACGGAGAAGTGAAGAGAAAGATACGTACACATATTCCTCCACGCATCTATAACTTCGACGATTTGATGTGCACAAACGATGCATGTATATCAAACGACAGTCAGAACGAACATGTAGGCTCTATGTTCCTCCGCACCCCAGACAATAGATTTATCTGTGCATATTGCGGAAAAGTCCATACATTTAAAGAAATATTCAAACACTAAAAAAGGAGAAACACTATGGAAAAGACATCTTATTCAGAACAAATTGCAAAGAAAGCCTTGGAAATGGGGGCTATCAGACTTAGTCCACAGAAGCCATTCTGCTGGGCAAGCGGCTACTACATGCCTATCTATAATGATAACAGAACTCTCCTTGGAGACAGCGGCACAAGAAAGATGATAGCATCAGCTTTCGCTGAGATTCTCTCATCCATCGGCTTTGATCCAGATAACATCGCAGGAACCAGCACAGCAGGTATTCCTCATGCAACAACTCTCTCCGATATGCTGAATAAGCCTCTTACATATATCAGGAGCTCAGGAAAAGACCACGGCCTCAAGAACCAGATCGAAGGTTTGGGTAGAGCAAAAGGTTATGACGGAAAGAAAGTTCTCTTAATCGAAGACCTTATCAGCACAGGAATGTCCAGCATCAAGGCCGTGAAGGCCATTCAGGAAGCAGACGGTCTCGTACCATACTGCCTTGCCATCTTCAGTTATGGAACAGAAGAAGGAAAGAAGGCTTTCAGGGAACTGGACCCAGTATGTACTCCTCTTACAATTCTTGACTACGACTATGTAATTTCAATTGCAGAAAAGACAGGTTATATCTCCTCTGACGAGAAGGAGATTCTTGCCGACTGGTCTTCTTCTCCATTTACTTGGGGTGAAAAACATGGCTGGAAGAAGGAGGAAAGATAATGGATTACAGATCACTACTGGAGAAGACTGCCAAAGAAAACAAAAGTATCTCATGCATGGGAATCGACCCTAACTTCTCTTCTCTTCCAGAGGGAGTAAGCGTCGACGCTTATTATGTAACACTCCTGGAGGAGATAAATAAGAAAGGAATAGGAATTGCTTCCTATAAGCCGAATATCGGATACTTCTCGAGACTCGATAAGCCTCTTGATGGAGATTTCTCAGGCTCCAAGGCTCTGGCTTCAATAATCAAAGCCCTCCCCTCCTCTCCATTTATTCTGGACTCAAAGCGTGGTGACATTGCAACCAGCAGTGCCAATTATGCCTTCGAGGCTTTTGGGTGTTGGAAGGCAGACGCTGTAACAGTCTCCCCTTATATGGGACACGACTCTATTTCTCCTTTTGCCGTGGGTTATGAAGAGAAAGGCGTTTATATTCTAAACAGAACCAGTAATCCTGGAGGAAAAGATCTTCAGAACAAGACAATGGAAGAAGGAAAGCCACTCTATATGGTGGTGGCTGAGACTATTGCCAAGTGGAATGAAGAGTATTCTGGTGGCATCGGTGCTGTTGTCGGCGCAACAAACTTAAAAGAATTTGAAGATCTTGCCGCTTTCTACAGCAAGAAAGAGATTCCTCTTCTTATTCCAGGAGTAGGCAGCCAAGGAGGAAGCGCTGAAGAAGTAATCTCCATTATGAAGAGAGTCGGATATCCACTACACTTGGCTAGAATCAACTCTTCTTCAGCTCTCACCCACCCTTGGGCAAAGAAGAAGGAGAAGGCTCCAGAGAATTGGAAAGACGTTTGTTTATCAGCAATTGAGAAGTTTGCAAAGGAGTGTGCCCTTTGAAAAAGAGCTTTCCTATGGGACACAAAGAGAGAAAAGTCTATCTCTCTTCTGTCAGCGGCGTAGCTACAACAAAGACTGAGCTTATTTCTTGGTTTGACAAAAATGTACCTGACCTGGATATATTCACAACAAAAAGTTTTCAAGTAAGGCCAAATCCAGGTAACAGGGAACCGGTTATATGTGAGACAAAGAGCGGAGACTTCGGTAACTCTGTTGGACTGAGAAACCCAGGGATGGATAAGACTCTTCCAGAGCTTATAGAGTTGAGAAAGAACGGCTTTGGTAAATGGCTCAACGTTTCCCTCTCTGCCGACAACCCTGATGACTTCATCACTCTCGTCAAAGCCTTTGACAGTGTAGCAGACAGTGTAGAATTAAACTTCTCCTGCCCTCATGCAAAGAAAGGCTTCGGAGCTTCTATCGGCGTCGATATCGATATCGCTTCCGAGTATGTAGAGAAAATACATAATGCTACGAAAGACAGAAACTCCCTTCTCTTTATTAAACTTACTCCCAATGTAAATAACATAGGGGAGATAGCAAAAAGAGTCATAGAGATGGGAGCAGACGGCATCACTGCCATTAATACTGTGGGGCCGGATTTACATATAGATTCCACAAGTGGCACTCCTATTCTCCAAAACGCTATCGGCGGCAAAGGAGGTAAGAGCGGAAGATGGGTCTACCACAGAGCCATAGAGTGCATCAAAGAAATAAGAGAAGCTGTAGGCGACGATGTTCCTATTATCGGAATGGGTGGTGTCTGGGGTGAGAAAGAGTGCTTTGAGATGGTAGAGACCGGAGCCGATGCAGTAGGAGTGGGAAGTGTACTGGGGCACGTAAGACAACCAAACTGGCCAGAGTTCTTCGCTTCTCTCAAAAAGGGAGGACAGAACTTACTTGATGGTAAAGATTGTGACTATTCTTCATCAAAGCTTGTATCTTCTGAGCGACAGATGGAGTATAGAAAGCATACTGTCGAGAGCATTCAGTTCCACTCCGACGATACTGTCCTTTTGACACTTACTGGAGAAGTCGAAAACTTTAAAGCCGGAGAGTTTGTATTCTTGTGGATTCCAGGCGTAGGAGAGAAACCTTTCTCCCTGGCAAAAACTACACCTCTTACATTTATTGTAAAAAAGAGGGGTGCCTTTACATCATATATCTTCTCTTCTCTCAAGGCCGGGGATGACATCTACATCCGAGGCCCATATGGAGCTGAAGTAAAGAGACCAAAAGCAGAGAAGGCACTTGTCATTGCAGGAGGCACAGGAGAAGCTGTTGCACTACCACTTGCAGAGGAGCTAAAGAAAGACGGTACAGTAATGTCTTTCCTTGTAGGTACTAGTGTAGATGGAAACAAAGGAATACTAGAGTCTGAACTATCAAGATTCGGCTCCTACAAAGCTATAAGCGACAGCGGTAAGCCTGGAAGAGTCCTTGATTATCTACCGGAAGAGATAGAGAGCACAGGCAAAGATGGAGTTTATTACTTGATCGGTCCTGAGATTTTCATGAAGATAGCATCATCTGTTTTGAAGAACAGTGGAATAGAGAGTGATCGAATCCTACTGAGTATGGAAAGAAATACAATGTGTGGAATCGGCCTCTGTGGAGAGTGTTCTTGTGGCGGTCACTTGGAGTGCCAGTGGGGTACATTCATGACACTCTCATTCCTAGAAAAAGAAGGTGCCATATGATAGATCCCCATGTCCACCTTAGAGACTGGAATGAAAAAGAGAAAGAAACCCTGGTTCATGGAATGGAATCAGGGTACCTCTCCGGCATCGATACTTTCTTTGATATGCCTAACACAAATCCTCCGATAACAAATAGAGAGAATGCACTTAAACGTATTGAAGATGGCATCAAGGCTGAAGAAGAGCTAAGAAAAAGAGGAATGGATGTCCACTACCACTTATATCTTGGTCTCACACCTAATAAAGAGCAGATTAGTGAAATGGTGTCACTCTACTCTTCCCTATTTCCACGTATCATAGGCTTAAAGCTCTTTGCATCCCACTCTACTGGTAACATGGGTATCATAGACGAGGAAGAGGAAAAGAATGTCTTTCAAGTTCTTGCTGATCTTGACTATAAAGGTGTTGTAGCTGTCCACGCCGAAAAGACAAGCCTGTTTACTACTAACGCTTCTCATGCACTCTCCCGGCCCAGCATAAGCGAAATAGAGAGTGTAAGAGATATGATAGAGTTTGCAACAAATGCTGGTTTTAAAGGAAGACTACATATTGCTCATATCTCCACAAAGGGTGCATTGGAACTGGTAAAAAAAGCTAAGGAAGAAGGAAAGATAAAGATTACATCTGGCGCTACTCCTCACCATGCCCTTTTTAATCTTGAGAGTGAGAATAAGTATTTGAAGATGAATCCGCCACTTAGAGAGGAAGAAGACAGAGCTTATATCTTCTCTTCCCTACTCTCGGGTGATATAGACTGGATAGAAAGTGACCATGCTCCTCATACTCTCAGAGATAAAGAGAATGGAAAGTGTGGCATTCCTGGCTTTAAAGGTACACTCTTACTTATAGATAAACTAAGAGAGTGTGGAATAAGCGAAGAAAGGCTGGAGAAGCTTCTTAACACAAATATCGCTTCTACTTTTGGCCTGGGAAATAGTAAGCTCTCCATTCCAACGGATACACAAGGACGAGAAAAGATAATCGGGGATAGATATCCCTTTGATCCATATAAATAATCGAGGGGCTGTGTCACTCAGAAAGGTATGAGTTCACAGCCTTTTTCTGTCTCCAGAAAATAAGAATAGAGTAAAGAATAGAAAATATACCTGTCTCAAACGTAGGGCTGAAAAACAGTATCAGCAATACAGGGAAAGAAAAGACAGAGATGACGAAAGGAAGAGTCTTGCGGCCAACGATCAAGAACAGAAAGGCGAAGACTCCGATCGAAATCAAGGATGAGGGAAGAGAAACGAATGGAGAAGTAATAATGAATGCTTCCATTGCTTCTCCCTTTCCTCTATGAAACATAGGGTACATATGCCCCAACGTTGCAGCCGCTCCTCCCAATAGTGCTGCAAAATGATGGTCTAAAGATAGAATTGGAGCTATCAAAAACAGCAAAAGTACTGGGATTAGAACCTTAACCCCATCGATAAAAACGACCCAAACCCTTTCTCTTGAAAAAGTATGAACGCTTTTATATTCCTGCCAGTCCGATAGTACTTTAGTATCTTTATAGATGTACTTAGATGAAATATAGGATCCCTGTATTGACCCCAGTAAGTAAGAAAACATCAACAAAACAAAGAGTAATATATAACTCATTCAAGCCCCTTCACAGCCAACAGACTTCTGATTCTGATCTTTACTGCCCCAAGATTTGATATTTCATCAATCTTAATTTGAGTATAGATTCCATCACCGCTTTCAATTATGCTTCTGGTTTCATCGCCTGTAATTGCATCTACACCGCAGCCAAAAGATACAAGATGAATCAGTACCGTCTTATTATCTTTTCTATCCCTCACCCACTTGGCTGCACTATAGAGCCTGGAGTGATAGGTCCACTGATTAAGAACCATAGTCTTGAACTTCTCTTCCTCGCCACTGACACTGTCCTCTGTTATTATACTTGTTCCCAGTGTCGTAAGGAGTGTGTCGATTCCATGGTTAATCTCAGAGTCTACATGATAGGGTCTTCCAACCAAGACTACAAGGGGTATATTCTCTCTTTCCGAGACTTCTATTATGCGTCTCCCTTCATTCTCAACTTCTCTTTTGTAGTCATAAAGGGCTTTGTATGCTTGTTCTGCAGCCCTCTTTACATCTTTCTCCTTCAATAGGATGCCATCGTTATGCATCTGCCTTGTAAAGTATTTTGGGAAAGTCTTCTCATTGGAAACATCCAGGAAAGGAGAGAGAAGTTTTGTTCCTTCTCTCATCTTTACATTACATCTGATGACTTCAGGATAATAAGCAACCACAGGGCAGTTATAGTGGTTATCTCCCTTGTTTTCATTGATGTTGTAAGTTAGGGATGGGGCAAAGATGTAATCTACACCCTTATTCTTCAAATCCTCCACATGCCCATGCATAAGTTTTGCAGGGTAACATGCAGTATCAGAAACTATTGTCTGCTGGCCAAGTGTATATAGGTCATGACTGGAGGGAGAAGATACTTTTATACCAAAGCCCAAAGCTACAAATAGCGTATGCCAGAATGGGAGAAGCTCCCACTCTCCAAGAGCCATCGGAATGCCGATAGTCTTTCCATTCTTGCTCTCTCTATCTCCAAATACAGAGAGTCTTTTCCTCTTCCACTCATATAGATTCAAGCCTTCGCTTTTGCTCTTCTTTCCTACAGGCTTGTCACATCTATTACCAGCAATAAACTTGTCGCCCCGGCCGAAGTCATTGAGGGTAAGGTGGCAATGGTTGTTGCAGCCATTACAATTAATATTCTTTGCTGTATGGGTAAAACTCTTCAAGGCATCAGGTTTTATAATAGAGCTGGTATCACTTCCCTTTTCTTCACTTTTTTTCTTTGCCCACAACGCTGCGCCATAAGCGCCCATCAAACCTGCAACCTTTGGCCTCAAAACATCTTTTCCTGTCTCCTTTTCAAAGGCTCTTAGAACAGCGTCATTAAGAAAAGTTCCACCTTGAACTACAATGTGTTCTCCAAGCTTCGAAGGATCAGGGGTTCTTATTACTTTATATAGAGCGTTTCTAACAACACTTATGGAGAGCCCTGCAGAGATATCTTCAACCTCTGCTCCATTCTTCTGGGCTTCCTTTACACTTGAGTTCATAAATACAGTACACCTGGATCCCAGATCCACAGGATGCATGGAATGAAGTGCATTATGAGAAAACTCTTCTATAGAATATCCAAGAAGCTTAGCAAACGTCTCCAAGAAAGAACCGCATCCGGAGGAACATGCTTCGTTAAGGAAGATACTGTCGATGCTGCCGTTTCTTATTTTGAAACACTTAATGTCTTGGCCTCCGATATCGATTATAAAATCAACATTGGGGCTAAAGTGTTTTGCTGCAGTAAAGTGGGCAATAGTCTCCACTACCCCATAGTCCACACCGAAGGCAGCTTTGATAATATCCTCTCCATAACCTGTTACAGCTGCTCCGCTTATAACTAAATCAGGACACTCTGAGTAAAAAGACTCAAGATAATCTTTGACAAGTGGTATTGGATTTCCCTTATTTGAAACATAAATGGGTCGGAACAAATCCCCGTTTTCATCTACAATGACAGCTTTAAGTGTAGTGGATCCTGCATCAATGCCCAAATATAGTTTTCCCTTTGGATTAGTTGTGATATTGATGCCCTTGGAGTCTTTCTCATGCCTAGTGACAAATTCATCATACTCTTCATTATCCTTAAAGAGCGGCGGAAGAAATGATGATCCTTTGAGAGTCGTTGTTCTTCTACTCTTTTCCTCGAGATGCACCAGGTCAAACTCCTTTGCTTCCCCCGATATTGCTGCTCCATATGAAACAAACAACAGAGAATTCTCCGGGCACTTACCTTTTGTCTTCAAAACATCGTCAAAGGCTTGGCGGAGATATGAAGAGAAGGTCAAAGGTCCGCCCAAATAGAGTACATTACCTTTTATCTCTCTACTTTGGGAGAGACCGGCAATAGTCTGGTTCACAACTGCGTAGTAGATAGAGGAAGAGATATCTTCTTTCTTTGCGCCTTGGTTCAATAAAGGCTGGATATCACTTTTGGCAAAGACACCACAGCGGGAAGCAATAGTGTAGCGACGACTACTATCAATAGCCATATCGTTCATTACATTAGGTGTCACACCCATTAGCTGTGCCATCTGGTCGATGAAAGCTCCTGTTCCACCTGCGCAGCTTCCATTCATTCTTACTTCCACGGCTCCTGTCAAGAAAAGAATCTTTGCATCCTCTCCTCCTAGTTCTATTACCACATCGGTGTCTTTCTCTTTTTCTTCTACAGCCAGCCTTGTTGCATATACTTCCTGGACAAAGGGAACGCCTAAAGCCTCAGCCACACCCATTCCGGCAGATCCTGAGAAAGCTATGATCATCTTCTCGTCTTCAGGAAACTCACTTCTGACTCTCGAAAGTAAACCTGATAGCTTAAGATTAATTTTCGATTGGTGACGCTCATATGTAGACCAGATGATATTTCTGTCTTCATCTAATACAGTACATTTGATTGTAGTTGACCCGATATCTATTCCCAGTCTCTTCATTACATCTTCTCCCGAGCCATAGACAGCATCAATTTGATTCTATTTTCCTGATTGACTGTAGAAGCGGATGAATCATAGTCAATAGGGAAAATATTGGCGTCTTTATACTTCTCTCTTAATACTCTTATTGTTCCTTTACCAACAATATGGTTAGGAAGGCAGCCGAAGGGTTGCACACATATTACATTGTTGTATCCAAGCTCAATAAGCTCAGCCACCTCTGCCGGCAACAGCCATCCTTCCCCCATTACTACGCCTCTGTTGAGAATAGGATCCACCAGTTCTTTTTCATGAGAGAATGTCGAAGGTTTCTTAAACATAGGAAACTCATCAAGAACGCTGTCCATGACTTTTTCAATATACTTTGCAAACTTCATTCCCATATAAGAAATAGCCACGCCTTTTTTCTCGCCATAGAGATTCTTTGCATTTATCCTGTTGTCGAACATATAGAAGAAGAATGGCAATACTCCCGGAACCATATATTCACAACCTTCTTTTTCAAGAAAATCCTCCAAGCCATTGTTTCCAAGAGGCGAGTATTTTACATAGATCTCTCCTACTATTCCGACTCGAATCTTCTTTTCGTTTGTACGAGGAATAGATAAGTAGGAAGATGCTATTTTAGATAGAGTTTTCTTAAAAGATGGGCCTATAAGAAGCTTACCTTTCATAAGTGCATCAACTAAGGTTTCAATCCACTCTGATGTCAGCTTATCTGTATCGCCTTTATTCTTCTCATATGGCTTTGTCTGATTCTTCAACAGAGTCAACATATCACCATAGACAAGGGCCATAAGACCTTTGAAAAGAAGTGAAGGAACAAGCTTGAAGCCAGGGTGTTTTTCCATTTTATTTAAGCTTAAGGAGAGGACTGGGACATATCCCATTCCCATATTTTCCAAAGCCTTTCGTAGTACCCAAATATAATTTGATGCCCTGCAGCCACCTCCAGTCTGAAACAATACGAGGGCTGTTTTATGAGGATCATATTTTCCGCTTGTAAGAGCATCGATGAACTGTCCAGCAACACAGACAGCAGGATAACACATATCGTTATGAATATGCTCCAACCCCTTGTCGATGATAGCTTTTCCTCTTGTATGGAGAATCTCCACTTTGTACCCATATCTACGAAAAACTCTAACCACCAATTCCAAATGAAGAGGAAAGATATCTGGAGTAAGAATCGTATAATTCTTCTTCATCTCTTCGGTGAAGATTGGAGTCTCAAAACCATAGTCACAATTACAGCAGCACTCTTTTTCTTTCATTTTGTCCTCAGAATGTAAATTTAATATTCCAAGGGAAGAATTATCAAGAGACTAAAGAGTGTTTTTCATGTAAATACAAGTAAAAAGAGTATAAAATCATACATTCTCTTTTAAGTTGTATGCTACATTTTTACAATAATAATTCCTTTTGCAGGATTTAATTACAAAATGAACATTTATTTATATATTTCTTTTTATGGCAGCCATAATCTCACTCTCTTCAAGAGGTTTCGCTATATGCTCGTTCATTCCTGCTTCAATGCACTCTTTCTTATCTTCTTCATATGCATTGGCTGTCATTGCAATAATAGGAACACTATAGTCAGAGCGTCCAGAGCTTCTTATGGCACGAGTTGCTTCCAAACCATTCATGACAGGCATCATGATATCCATGAGAATCAGATTATAGTAGAAAGGTTTGGAGGAGAGGAATTTTCCCACTGCTTCCTTTCCGTTATCTGCAGTATCCACATCGAAGCCTTTCTCTTTGAGCATATACAAGGCTATTTCCTGATTAAGATCGTTATCTTCTACAAGCAAAACTCTCTTTCCTTCGAAGGAATCAGGAGCATTATCTTTACTCTCCTTTGCCTCACTCTCCGCGTCAACATCAAAAGGGATATCCACAGTGAAGACAGAACCGACATTCTTCTCACTTATTACAGTGATGCTTCCCCCCATAAGAGTTACGAGGTCCTTTACAATGCTCATTCCAAGTCCAGATCCTGGTCTCTTCATTATATTCTCATCGTCTTCCCTGCTAAATGGCTCGAAAATCTTCTTCAAGAAATCATCGGACATACCAAGACCTGTATCGGAGAATGTAAAACGATAAGTCACCTTACCATCCCCCTCTCCGATCATGCTGGTCTTTACTTCCACAAAGCCACCCATCTTATTGTACTTGATGGCGTTCGAGATGATATTTGTAAAGACTTGGCGTACATGAGAGGGGCTACCAATAACTTTTCTGTACTTTATATTCTCGTAGTCATCGTCAATTATTCTAACGCCTCGGTCTTTTGCAGCAGTAGAAAGCATCTCTATAGAATCAGAGAGAGTCTCAACGATATCAAAGCTTTCATGGGAAAGAGTTATACCACCACTCTCAAGGCTTGACATCTGAAGAATATCCCCGATAAGTGACATCAGGTGCCTATTTGAGGAATCGATTTTGTCAAGGCAATCAGAAACCACCTCTTCATTACCTAGATTCTTTTTTGCAATCTGGGCCATACCCATTATTCCATTTATAGGAGTCCTTAGGTCATGACTCATTCTTCCCATGAAGTTTGTCTTGGCTTTGTTTGCCATATTGGCTTCATCCATGGCCTTCTTCATATCCTCTACTGCCTTTTTCTGATCCTGTGTCAGATAGTTAAGACAGACAAGAGTGCTGGCCATAGCTGCTGCACACCAGTCGATTCTTATATTGGAATATAAAGCCTGGATTATCATACCGGCTAGTAAAAGAGAGAAAGAGAGGAAGAGTACCAAGATATCGTGAAATCCTTTCTTTTTTGAAACCAATATAACTTTGACGACCATGTATAAAACGCCAGCAAAATAAGCGATTATATAAACGAAATAAAACGGTCCGTGATGATAGATATTATCGTTTGTAAAGTAGAATATTTTATCTGTAAAAACGGAAGAGAAAATAACAATGGCACTGATTGTCAAAGGAATAATATGATAGAGCTTTGGCTTTTCTCTTGAAATAGAGAGTGCCATTGCCACAGGTATTACAGGTGCAACCATTAATTCAACGCTCTTGATCAATATTAAGAGGCCTCTGAACTCAAGAGGTAATAATAGAGGGGCGGCAACACCGAACCACTCACAAAAAGCGGCGACAACAACCAAATAGAATACTTTTACAAAGCTTTTCGCAACATCCAGACTAGTTGCCTTAATACAAATAATCTCAATCAAGAGAGTAGCAATAGTAAGAAAAGTTAAAGCTGTATACATTTTGAATCCATCGTTAAATATTTCTATCATATTTCCCTCTTAGAATGTCATATTTGTTGTCTTTGGGATAGTTAAGGTCACCTTTGTACCTTTTCCTTTCTCAGACTCTATATTGACTGTTCCTCCACAGAACTTTTCAAGCCTAGAACGAGTGTTGCTTATTCCAACTCCATCTGGAACCAGGGTGGAATCAAAGCCAATTCCATCATCATCCACTCCTATAAGGAAAGAGTCACCCTCTTCCCTGCTCCATAACCTAATTGTACCACCCCCCTTGGGTAATAATCCATGTACTATGGCATTTTCAACTATGGGTTGAAGTGTAAGAACTGGCAAGAAGAAGTTATAAGACTCAATATCGTGTTCCACTGCTACCTTATCTGGCCTGATATTCGCTTCCAGCTCCAGATAAGAATCTGCATGCCTCACTTCCTCCTCGAATGGTACCGGCTCATTCTTTCCTACACTATTTAAGTTCATTCTCAGATATGTAGCGAAACTTGATGTAGTGGCCTCAGCCCTCTTCGGATCCTTTTGAGCCATATCTGCAATGGAGGCCAGAACACTCTGAATGAACAAAGGTTGGATGTTACCCATCATTACTTTCTGTTCAGTCTCTTTTAGTTCCGTCTCTTTCTTTTGAAGCTCTATTGACTGGTTATAAGCAATCATTCTATTTTTCTGGTTTATTACTACATACACAAACAACAGGGAAAGAGATGTGAAGGAATAGAAGAGACAGTTTATTTGAGTTACATACTCTAGAATAAAAGCGACAATAGGAATAATGGAATATAGAGAGAAATATATAACCATTTTCTTCTCCATCTTCTTTCTTATCTTAAAAAAGATGGTTGCATCTGGAAGCAATAGGCAGAATATCAAGATGGCGATAAAGAAATAAATATGATTATACTCTGGATAGAAGGCCTTATTAAGTGTAAAAAACCAATCATTCCAATAACTTGATATCCAGAGAATCAGAGAAATCCCTGCTACAGCACAAAAATAGTGGAGTGGATATTCTATCTTGATCTCGTAGTTCTCATTAATACATGCATATAGATATAGTGAATACAATAAAACCAAGAGAATATATAGAATAAAGTTGACAGTCCAATTTATTTCATATAAAAGAAATATTCCCTTTCCCCTGTACTCACATAACCACAGAAATATATCTGTAGTTAAAACTGAAAACTCTACAATGAGAGAATATTTATAATACCAAGAAGCAGTAAACTTCTCTTTCTTGCCTCTGCATCCCAATAGATAGAGTATGGCGATTAAAGTAGCCATATAGAGTTCGATCCACATATTCTCTAAAGGTGTCATATGTCGTCTTCCTCCTTTTCCCAAACTCTATCTTCCTTGAGACAATTGGAGTCATAAAGCTTCGGAATAGTCATGACTACGTTGGTTCCCTTTCCTGGTATAGAGAATGTGTCCATAGTTCCATGACACATCATCTCGATCCTCATCTTTGTGTTATCGACTCCGATATGTGTTCTTCCGTCGTCTTTCTTCTTTTCTTTGGTGTCATATCCTACACCATCATCAGAAACAATGACATACCAGTTGGTGCCGTCTTCCTTTGAAGAGATATTTAAGTGCCCGACTCCGTCTTCTTTCATACATAATCCATGCTTTACAGCATTCTCAACCATAGGCTGCAAGGAGAGGGCTGGAAGGCAGAAGTTTCTTGGTCCGATGTCATATGAGATCTCCAACTCGTCGCGGAATCTTACTTTTTCCAGTTTAAGATATGTCCTTGCATGGGAAAGCTCCTCATTGAAAGGAACAGGCTTATCTTTCTTTAATGACTCAACGTTCATCTTCAGATATTTTGCAAAAAGCCTTGTAGTTCTTGCAGCTTCCTTCGGATTTCTTCTACAGAGGATGCATATTATATTCAATACATTATAAATAAAGTGGGGCTGAATCTGGCTGATCATTACATGACGCTTAACGTCCTGCAGCTCTCTTTCCTTTTTCTCAAGATCTATCTTCTGCTCTATGATAGCCATTTCAGTCTCTTGGTTTATAGTGATATAAATCAAAAGCACAGACATTGTTATTATTAAGAAAGAGAAGGAAGAGCCGATTTCAGCATCTATAAAGCTTACTAGGGACGGAAGAATAAGATGGGAGCACCAAATTGCCGCTGTCTTTCTGCCAATGAGTTCACTTCTTCTCCAGACAAAGAAAAAGTCCGGAATGACCATACAAAGTCTCAAATATCCCAGAATTCTCATTATGCTTATAGATATGCCGCCAGTCTTGGTTTCAAAGAATACATTGTAAATAGTCCAAATAATGAGGAATACGATGCCGAAGCCACCTACAAATTTAGTTGTATCTGGTATTTCAACCATCTTTTTCTCTCTAAAAAAGCATATGAGATAAAAATGGAACTCAAAGACTGCAAGGACAGCACAACAGACTGCAGTAAAACGAGTAAAAGAAGCTAGCAATTGATTTGACGAGAGATTGCCAAAAAAAAGAATCAGATCATAACCTATATAGAACAAAACCATGGCGGAGAAAGACTTCCATGTCTTGTCACTTTTGTTATAGTCAGAAGCAAAGAGAATAATGATAAGTACCAATGCAGACAGAAAAGAAAGCATTGAAATATATAGGTGCATCATCGTCTCCTTATTTCTATTATAGGGAAAGTATATACACTAAAACTAAGCAAGACCATAACAAACGAATTCCGCCGAAGAAAACTCTCCGGCGGAAGCCCGAAATAGGACAATCAAAGGGGAATCACAATAATATGGTCGCCTTCAAAGTAGTCATCGTCAACATTTGCACACTCTCTTTTTATACAGAAAGGACAAAGTGTTTAACGTTCATAATCGGATTCCCCGATGAACTCTCGGAGTAAGGAATCTGAAGGCACAAAGGAACCGGGAATTGGATAAACATTATCCAAGAAAGAGAGAAGTCTCCTTGATGTAGTATAAGCGGGGCCCTCATCTTTTCCTACTGCTGACAAGAGAGGAATGACATATGTAGAAAGCACTCCTATCTCATAATCCAAGGCACTGTTAAACATTACGTCTGCATTATTCTGGTTAGGATAAATATGTGCACTCTCCCCTCTTGTGACGCTTGGCCACATGTTAAGAGTCCTCTCTGCACTCATTCCCCTAGTCCTATAGTCTCTGACAAGGCGCCTAAGTAATCTGTTGTCTGATGTTGAGATACGGTTACTGTCATCCAGATTAATATGGGTCAGTGCCGAGATATAGACTTTGAAGATATATCTTTGGTCTATTCCCTCAGTTATCCTCTTATTCAGTGCATGGATTCCTTCTACAACCATTATGGTCTTCTCTTCCATCCGTACAGGAACCGGGCTGAATGTAGTTATATGGGTGTTGAAGTCGTATTGGGGTAGGTTTACTGGCTTTCCTTCCAAGAGAGACTCCATATTTGAGTCGATCAAATCTACATTCAATGCCTCCAAGGCCTCCAGATCCGGCTTCCCTTCTTTATCGAGAGGTGCCATTGACGGCGGGTTATAGTAATCATCAAGAGAGATCTTAAATGGTTTGAAGCCCAAGAGTCTCAGCTCTTCCGATAATCTCTTTGCAAGTGTAGTCTTTCCAGAGGAGGAAGGACCTGCAACAAAGACGATTTTTGCACCCTTCTCTTTGATTTTGTCTGCAATAGAGGCGATTTTTCTTCTATGTAGATCTTCGCAGAGCTTAACGTACTCTCTTGCTCCCCCTTGGACAGTGACCCTGTTCATCTCCCCCAGGCTCTTTACTCCAAGTACCTTTCCCCATGACTTGTACTCTTCAAAGACTTTAAAAAGAAGGGGATTATCTCTGAAGTTCTGCATTTCCTTAACATTCTGGGATACTGGATACCTTAGAAGCATACCCTTATCACCATACTTTCTCAGCTCCCATAGAGAGAGCATAGAAGTATTTGGGACAATAGGCTCATAAGATAGCTGTATATAGGATCCTATTCTATATACATTGACAGAACTCTTATTCTTTGAGCAAAGGAGAAGTCTTGTCTTCTCGTTTCCTCTTTGGGCAAGAGTCTCCATTGCTTCTTCCCCACTTAAGGTCTCATATTCAATATCAACAGAGTCTCTGACCAACCTCTCCATTTCAACTCTTATTTTCTCCACTGTGACTTGGTCTAAATACGCATCGTCTTAAAAAGAGAAATAGAAGCCGTCACCGAGAGAATGACCAATAACCAAATGTCTCTCAGGAACAACTAGAGTTGAAGCGTAG
>JALFCJ010000125.1 GCA_022771185.1 Spirochaetales bacterium
ATGATAAGGGAAATAAGCCCCATCATAAGCCAGCCACCCCATCCCTTTATACTTTTCTTTGTCACCGAGCCATATACTGCAGCAACGCCGAATACAGCGGATGCTGTGATAAAAGAGAGAGCAAGGACATTAGTTCCTGCATACACAAGAAGAAGTGAAGAGAATGTCACTCCTGTAATAAAACTATAGCCAAAGAAAAGGCCATAGCATGCACCAACAGAAAGCCTCTCCAATCTACCCGAAAGGATAAAGACAAAAGCAATCTCAAGTATGCAACATGCAATTACTACAAAAGGATTAGAATAAATAAACCTTATAATGCTTGGAGAAGATGCAGTAAGAAATGCTGTAAGGGCTGTAACACCCAAACCAAGTGCCATCCATAAATATACTTTTTTCAGGTAGACATTTTGTCTTGCCTCTACATTAGTCAACATTGTTTCGTCATTCATATTTTTCTCCTTCTATAAAATATAACAGAAAACTTGATACTAGATACTATATTATATAAAAACTACAAATCATATACACAAAGGCTTGCTACTTATTTATATTATTTATGGAGGCAAATATGTTGGAAGTTGGAAACAAAGCACCGTCATTCACTCTCGTGGGGGACGACGGAAAGGAATACTCACTTGAGGATTACAAAGGAAAGAAGGTCCTTTTGTATTTCTATCCCAAGGACAATACTCCTGGATGCACAAAAGAAGCCTGCTCTCTCAGAGATTGGAACAGCGAGATCATAAAGCGTGGCGTAACTGTTATGGGCGTAAGCAAAGACAGCATTCAGAGCCATAATAAATTCAGAGAAAAACATGGCCTTAACTTCATTCTTCTATCCGACCCAGAAAAAACCGTACATATGGCATATGACGCTTGGGGAGAGAAAAAGCTCTATGGCAAGATTTCGTTGGGAACAATAAGAAAGACATTTCTAATCGATGAGAACGGCAATATTGAAAAGATCTGGAATAAAGTAGCTGTAGCGACTCACGGCGAAGATGTAGTTAAGTACTTGGATAAAGAATAAGAGAAGAGGCGGTCTCCCGCCTCTCTTTAGTTCTTGAATGAATGCACTGGGGCGGGAATTCTTCCTCCCCTTTTTATAAACTCCTCGGAAGAGAATTCATTTACTTTCATAATAGGAGCATACCCCAAGAGTCCACCGAACTCTGCACTCTCTCCTACATCCTTTCCCTCTACTGGAATGATTCTTACAGCAGTAGTCTTTTGGTTTATCATACCTATTGCCATTTCGTCAGCGATTATTCCGCTTATTGTAGAAGCCGTAGTCTTACCAGGAATAGCTATCATATCCAAGCCTACAGAACATACACAAGTCATGGCTTCCAGTTTCTCAAGGGTAAGGGAACCACACTCCACGCCTTCAATCATCCCTCTATCTTCACTAACAGGAATAAAGGCGCCTGATAAGCCTCCCACATAGCTGGACGCCATGATTCCACCCTTTTTTACCTGGTCGTTAAGCAGAGCAAGGGCGGCAGTTGTGCCAGGAGCTCCGACTTTTTCCAGTCCCATACACTCAAGAATCTCAGCAATAGAATCGCCCACAGCAGGTGTAGGAGCAAGAGACAAGTCTACGATTCCGTAAGGAACGGAGAGACGGCGGGAAGCTTCCTGTGCAACAAGCTGACCAAGCCTTGTAATCTTGAAAGCTGTCTTCTTGATAGTGTCAGAAAGAACCCCGAAGTCTTTTCCCTTTACACTTTCAAGAGCATATTTGATTACTCCTGGCCCCGATACTCCCACATTTATGACGTTGTCTGTCTCTGTCACTCCATGGAACGCTCCAGCCATAAATGGGTTGTCATCAGGAGCATTACAGAATACGACCAGCTTTGCGCATCCTATACTGTCTCTCTCTTTTGTAAGGAATGCAGTTTCCTTGATTATCCTACCCATGAGAGCCACGGCATCCATATTAATTCCAGTCTTTGTAGAACCCAGATTAACGGATGCACATACATTCTCTGTTTCAGAGAGTGCCTTTGGAATAGATCTGATCAAAAGCTCTTCGCTCTTTGTCATTCCCTTTGCCGGGAGTGCCGAGAAACCTCCAAGGAAGTTTACTCCCACTTTCTGTGCCGCTTCATCCAAAGTTTTTGCAATCTTGACGTAGTCGTCGATTGTATGACAACAAGAAGCTCCTATAAGAGCAATAGGAGTAACGGAGATACGCTTATTGACAATCGGTATTGCATACTCTCTCTCAATATCTTTTCCAACGGATACAAGATCCTTGGCCAGTGTCGTAATCTTCTTATAGATATTGGAACAAACCTTGTCCACATCCTCACTGATGCAATCCAAAAGGGAGATACCCATAGTGATGGTTCTTACATCAAGGTTCTCCTTCTCTATCATTTTATTGGTTTCAATTACTTCGTTGATATTTATCATATTCTCTGCATGCTCTCAAAAATATCTTCGCGCTGTAGCTTGATCATAACTCCGATTTTGCTTCCAAGCTCCTCAAGTTCTTTTGAAAGTGTAAGGAACTCTTTTGTGGAGGCCCCTGTGTCCACGATCATCATCATATTAAAAAAGCCTGCTACAATAGACTGAGTGATATCTTCAACATTGACATTGTTCTCATATAGATATCCTGTTACACGGGCAATGATTCCCACCTGGTCTTTTCCAACTACAGTAATAATTGATTTACTTTTGGCCATATCTGCCTCCACACTAATGATAGAATGCGTAAAACTATTATATCAACAACAAGAGAAGAAATCTCGTACTCTTCTTAAGATTGTGCTACACTCTCAGTATGAATAAAAAAGCAAATAGTATTTTGAAAGCCCTATTGCTTTTGCTATTTGGGGCTCTCATTGTGGTTGTCATATATTTTTTATATGTTTTGCTCTCCTTTAACCGCATCCCTGACAATACAGACCTGACGGTAGAAAACAATCAAGCCAGAATAATGAAGGAGAATGTCGCATATACTGCAGTGACATACAATCTAGGCTTCGGTTGCTACAGCAAGGAATTCTCCTTCTTCTTGGATAGCGCCGATTGGAAAGATGGTTCCCATACTACAGGAAAGTATGGAAAAGGCATAACAAGAGAAGATGTAATTAAAAATGTAGAAAGCCAAGCGGCAGTACTGAGAGATATTGCCCCTGATTTCATTCTCCTTCAGGAAGTGGATACCGACTCTTCAAGAAGCTACCACATCGATATGGCGACATACTTTGAAGAGACTTTCCCTTTCATGAACAGCGTATTTGCAATTAACTTTCACTCTCCTTGGCTTAATCTTCCGCTTTTCGATCCAATCGGTGTAGTTAACTCAGGCGTTCTTACTCTCTCACGATTTAAGACAGATTCTGCAGTAAGAAGGAGTTATCCTATCGCATCTGATTTCTCAAAGCTCTTTGATCTTGATAGATGCTTCTCTGTGGAGAGAATACCTGTGGAGGGCGGAAAGACTCTGGTTCTTGTCAACAGCCACATGTCTGCCTATGACGAAGGCGGCGTCATCAGGGCACAGCAACTTGAACTCCTCTCTTCTTTCATGGAAGAGGAATACAAGAAAGGAAACTGGGTGATCATCGGTGGTGACTTTAACCATGTTCTTGGAAAAGAGTATCAGGATGCCTTCCCTTCAGAGCAGGTTGTTCCTGTCTGGGCCTATATCCTTGATAACAATGACTTACCGGAGCACTACTCTATCGTTAAGCCAGAGAATGGAATGGAAGAGTCTACTTGTAGAAATGCTGACTCTCCATATATTGAAGGAGTGAACTACTCTACAATAATCGATGGATTTATTGTATCAGACAACGTAGAGGCGAAGGCTGAAGTTTACCACACAGGATATGAAGAATCTGACCATCAGCCTGTAGTCCTGACATTCACACTTCAATAAAGCTTTACCTGCTAACAATTATGGCTCCGATTAATGGAGCCATAACTTTTAATATACTTTACTTGGTACCAACGTAGCT
>JALFCJ010000130.1 GCA_022771185.1 Spirochaetales bacterium
ACTACAATCATTCTTCATTTGAATGATGATGATACTACATTTGCTACACGTTGGACTCTTGAGAGCCTTATAAAGAAATACTCCGATCATGTGGCTTACCCAATTTATCTTGAATATGACCAGACTCATTATGAAGATGAAAAGGATGCAGAGGGTAACCCGAAGAAGACTATAGAGCATAAAAACGAACAGATTAACTCCTGCTCGGCTCTTTGGAGAAGAAACAAGAGTGAGCTGAAGGATGAGGATTATAAGGAATTCTATAAGAACAACTATAATGACTACGAAGATCCTCTGTTCTATATCCACACAAAGGCTGAAGGAACCACAGAGTACACCACACTCTTCTATATCCCTGCTACAGCTCCAATGGATATGAATTATGCCGACTATAAGCCAGGGGTAAAGCTCTATGTAAAGAGAGTATATATCACAGACGATGATAAGACTCTTCTTCCTACATATCTCAGATTCGTAAGAGGAATCATCGACAGTGAAGATCTTCCTTTGAATGTATCAAGAGAGATTCTTCAGGAGAACAAGATCATGAACACTATCAGAAACGGTAGTGTAAAGAAGCTCTTGGGAGAGTTTAAGAAACTTAGCGAATCAAATCCTGAACTCTTTGAAAAGTTTATCAAACAGTACAACAGACCTCTTAAAGAAGGACTCTATTCAGATTATGCAAATAGAGACACTCTCCTGGAGATAGTCAGATATAAGTCCAGTGAAAAGGATGGATATGTATCACTTAAAGAATACAAGGAGAGAATGAAGGAAGGTCAGAAGGCCATCTACTACATTGCTGGAGGAAAAGAAAACATTCTTAAGGCTTCTCCTCTTGTAGCTGCATTCAAGAAGAAAGGATATGAAGTCCTGATTCTCGACGAAGATATCGACGAATTTGTCATATCGACAGTTCCTGAATATGACTCTGTACCACTTAAGGCTATCAACCGCTCCGATGCTATGGATGATATCCAGACAGAAGAGGAGAAGAAGGAACTTGAAGGCAAGGCTGCCGTTGCAGACAGAATCGCAACACTTCTTGGCGACAAAGTCAAGAAAGTCATTCCTTCAATGAGACTGGGCGAAGCCTCTGCATCGGTCATCATGGATGAAAATGATCCATCTTTGGAGATGCAGCGTATGATGAAGCAGATGGGTGGAATGGAAGAAGATATCAAACCTATCCTTGAAATCAACCCTTCTTCAGCATTTGTAAAGAAAATCGAAGAGGCTGACGACGAGAAGGCAAAGGTCCTTTCTGAAGTTCTTCTTGGACAGGCTTTGTTGCAGGAAGGTATTATGCCGTCTGATCCTGTTGCATTTGCTCTCAGCTTACGTAAGGCAATGGAAGCATAAAAAGCGGGGCAAAACCCCATTGAGAACAAAAGACGCTGGATGCATGTAAAAGTGCATCCAACTTTTTTACTCTTTTTTGTCCAATCCTATGAGGTAGATTTCAAAGGAGTCGTCCCTGCAGGCTTTTGGCTTGAAGGCTTTTGCCTTCTGGAACATTGTCCTCATCGTCTTGAGAACAGCTTCCTGGCCTCCCCCTTGGAATATTTTTATTACCAAGTTCCCGTGAACCTTCAGTTGTTCCTCTGAAAGCAGTACAACCTGTTCTGCAAGCCACTCGGATCTTGTAGTGTCTACAGTGCGGTTTCCGGTAGTCATAGGGGCGGCGTCAGATATGATGGCATCATATGGGCCTTCTTCGACTAGGCGTTGTCTTATTTCTTTAGAAAAAGCATCTCCGACAAAGGCTGTCACTGTAGGAGGGACAGGGTTAAGGTTCAACGGATTAAGGTCAACAGAGACAATCTTCCCCTTTCCCTTGATAAGCTCACGATGGGTAAAGAGTGTCCAGCTTCCAGGTGCGGCACCAACATCCAACACACTGTCGCCTGGCTTAATGAGGTGATGGGTCTGGTTTATCTCTTCAAGCTTATAAACAGAGCGGGCAGGGTAACCTTCCCTATGTGCTCTTTGTGTATATGAATCAGCCTTGTCTCTTCTACTATTGGCCATAATGAGCTCCTTCTTTGTAGATATCATAAAGAAAAACGTAAAATCTTTAAACTGTAGAGAAAATCTGCTAAGGTCTACTTTATGCGTAATACGATTATAAACAGACGATTTAAATATACGGATGTAAATGCTACAGCAATATTGATTATCATCAACGTTGTTGTCTTTATTCTTCAGAATATTTTTACTCAGCTTCCTTACATCCTTTCAATGGTTCCAATCTACATTAGACTGAAGCATTGGTATTGGCAGTTTTTTACATATATGTTTTCCCATGTAGACTTCTGGCATCTCTTTTCAAATATGCTGGGGCTTTATATTTTCGGTAGGATTGTAGAGAGAAGTGTAGGAAGCAGAGAGTTTCTTTTGTACTATCTATTGACAGGAACTCTGGCTGGCTTTGCTTCATATTTCTTCTACCTTTATTCTGGTTCCCTGTTTACAGTTGTCTTAGGTGCTTCAGGAGCCTTATATGCAATAATGCTTCTCTTCTCTGTATTATTCCCAAATGCAGTTGTGTATGTATTTGGTATAATACCCATGAGGGCTCCGATTCTGGTAATCATTTACTTCTTTATTGACTTCTTCGGCCAGTTCAGGGCAGATGGAACGGCACATTTGGTACACCTGTCGGGACTGTTGTTCGGGCTCTTGTACATAATGATCAGGATGAAGATAAATCCGCTGAAACAGTGGGGGATAATGAAATAAGAAATGGGCCGGAGCCCATTTCTTATAACCCATATTCGTATCTTATTTCAGCATATTCTTTTTTTATCGTGTTGTAGATGATATCCAGTTTTTTATTGTGATGGATAAAGGCTGATTTCATTGCATTTATAGTGGTCTTCTCCAGGTCTTGGATAGTAAATCCATACTTTTCAACAGCGATTGTCATTTCTTTTGTAAGGTTAGTGTCACTCATAAGCCTATTGTCTGAGCATAAGAATACTCTGAAATGATTTCTAAATAGCATAGGGAATGGATGTGATTCATAGTTCTCTACAGCTCCTGTCCCTACATTGGATGTAAGACACATTTCCAAAGGTATTCGCTTATCCAGGATATATTGGGCAAGAGATCCAAGTTTTACTATTTCCCCGTTTTCAATGGTCATATCTTCAATGATTCTTGTTCCATGGCCTATTCTGTCAGCATGACAGATCTGGATTGCCTGCCAAATCGATTCCAGACCGAAGGCCTCTCCTGCGTGGATTGTTATGTTGAAGTTTTTACTTCTAATATAGTTGAAGGCCTCAATGTGTTTCTTTGGTGGATGACCACATTCGTCTCCAGCTAGATCGAAGCCCACTACACCTCTATCTGAGAAAGCTACAGCCAGTTCTGCCACTTCCAAAGATAGTGCAGGGTCTTCGTTTCTCATGGCACAAAGGATTAAGCCGAACTCAGTTCCTGTTTCTTTCCTTCCTGCTTCAAGACCCTTAAGAACTGCGGTGACTACTTCTTCAAGATTCATGCCTTGTTTTGTATGAAGCTCCGGAGCAAAGCGTATCTCTGCATAGACTACATGCTCTTTGGCTAGATCAAGTATCTCTTCCTTTGCAATACGGTAAAGAGCCTCTTTATCTTGCATGACAGATAGAGTGACGCTGAACGTCTCTAGATAGAGAGATAAAGATTTCTGTACGCAACCTCTTTTAAACCACTCTCTCAACTCACTTGGATCTTGGCTAGGAAGGGATACATTTCTCTCTTTAGCCAGCTCGATAATGGTTTCAGGCCTTAGTCCTCCATCCAAATGTTCATGAAGTTCTACTTTTGGAACTTTTCTAATTATTGCTTTATCTAACATAAATACATTATATCCTTTCGTGGATAATTCTCAAATAAAATGGAAAAACATGTTTTAATTTAACAATCGCTTTGTATATCTTTTTAAGATTTGTAATTATCTTTAATAAAAATTGCATTTTTTCATTTCAGACTATTTACAAAACATCATATGTTCATCAAAATGAAATTGTTCAGGAGGAACATAGAACAATGGCAAAGACTAATGATTCTCTCAACAAGAAGCTCCTTCAGGCTGCAGTTTCAGCAACCAAGGCCAGGGAAATCAAGGAGCTGACAGAGAAAGGCGCAGACATCAATACCCATAACGAGTGGGGTCTTACACCAGTGATGCTCGCCAGCCAGTACAATCATTCTGTTGCAGTTCTCAAGGAAATC
>JALFCJ010000161.1 GCA_022771185.1 Spirochaetales bacterium
CCTCGCTGTGGGCTGTTATCTTCTCTGCTACTCACTTACAACAGAAAGAGTCATCCCGGAAGTAGATGAAGCTAAGTTCAAAAACAACTCTGTTGGCACCATGCTTAAGAATGCCGTTACAAACAGAGCGCTTATCAGCATCATCGCAGCTTCTGTAGTAATGCTCCTAGCTCAGCTTACACAGCAGTCAATGGCTGGTTATGTATATCCTAACTACTATAGAAACGCTACAGCTCAGTCCATGTCTTCTCTTGCCATGCTGGGCGGTATGATCGTTGCGGCAGCATTAGCAAAGCCTCTTGCCAGAAAGCTTGGAAAGGCAGAGCTCTCTGTAGTCTCCAACCTCTTTGCAGGAGCTGTAGGCGTCATCCTCTTCTTCGTCAGACCTGCAAACGTTTGGGTATTCGTTGCACTCCAGTGCCTCTGCTGGCTGGGTCTCGGAATCTTCTCGATGATCTGTTGGGCACTCATCACTGACGTCATCGACGACGCAGAGCTGAAAAACGGAATCAGAGAAGACGGAAGCGTATATGCTCTCTACTCTTTTGCCAGAAAGCTTGGCCAGGCTTTGTCTGCTGGTCTTACAGGTGCCCTACTCTCATTAATCGGATACACAACAGAGACAGCATTCTCAACTCCTGTTACAGAAGGTATCTTCAACATCTCGACACTGGTTCCTGCTCTTGGCTTCATTCTTCTTGCAGCAATTCTTTGGTTCTGGTATCCGTTACACAAAAAGACTGTTGGCGAAAACGTAAGAAAGCTTAAGGCTCTTCATAACAAATAATTAAGGACAGAATATGAGAAAGATTACTAACATAAACGCTCTATGGGCATTTAGAAAAACAGACGTTCTTCCATCTTCCTTTGACCGCTCATGGGATCTGGTTTCTCTTCCACATACATGGAACAATGTAGACGGTATGGACGGTGGAAACGATTACTGGAGAGGAAAGGCTACATATACCAAGACTCTTACTCTGGAGGATCTTCCACAGGGAAAAGACAACTACTTGGAGATAAACGGTGCAAACTCTTCCTCCGATGTTTTCTTCAACGGAGAGCATCTGGCTCATCACGACGGTGGTTTCTCTACATTCAGAGTATTGCTGCCTAAAAAGACAAAGAACGAGAATCTTCTTGTCATTCAGGTCGATAACAGCGCCAACGACAGAGTTTACCCACAGATGGCAGACTTCACTTTCTATGGCGGCCTCTATAGAGATGTAAACATTATATCAGTTCCTGAAGTCCATTTTGACTTGGATTACTACGGAGGACCTGGTGTAATGGCTACACCACACACAGAAGGATCATTGGATGTCAAAGTCTTTGTCAAGGGAAAGAGTGACGAGAAGCTGAGTTATGTTCTCTTAGATAAGGAAGGCAAGGTTGTTGTAGAAACTCTCTCAGAAGAAACAGAAGTAACTCTAGATGTTCCTTCTCCTCACCTATGGCATGGACGAAAAGATCCATATCTCTACACTCTCGTTTGTAGAATAGTAAAGGGAGAAGAGGTATTGGATGAAGTCTCCACTTCTATTGGCTTCCGATCATTTGTCATCGACCCTGAAAGAGGCTTTATTCTTAACGGAGAAGAGTATCCACTACGCGGAGTCTCTCGCCATCAGGATAGATGGGGAAAAGGAAATGCCATATCAAAGGAAGACCATGAAGAAGATATGGCCCTCATAATGGAAGTCGGCGCTACAACAATTAGACTCGCCCACTATCAGCATGACCAGTATTTCTATGACCTCTGTGACAAAAACGGCTTAGTCATCTGGGCTGAGATTCCATATATCTCCCAGCATATGCCAAGTGGACGAGAGAACACAATCTCTCAGATGAAAGAGCTAATTGTCCAGAACTACAACCATCCGTCTATTGTCGTCTGGGGCCTTAGTAACGAGATAACAATGAATAATGCTCAGGATCCAGACCTTTTGGAGAACCACCATATCCTCAATGACTTGGTACATGAGATGGACAAGACCCGTCTCACTACTATGGCTGTGCTTACAATGTGTCCTCCTGACGCTGATATCGTCCATATTTCAGACGTCGTCTCTTATAACCACTACTTCGGTTGGTATGGCGGAGATGTATCTATGAACGGTCCTTGGTTCGACAACTTCCATAAAAAGTATCCAAATAGACCTATCGGATGCAGTGAGTATGGTGCAGAGGCTCTCAACTGGCACACATCAAAACCTGTGCAGGGTGATTATACAGAAGAGTATCAGGCATATTACCACGAAGAGCTTATCAAGCAGTTCTTCTCTAGAAAGTATCTTTGGGCAACCCATGTATGGAATATGTTCGACTTCGGTGCTGACGCCAGAAGTGAAGGTGGAGTGAACGGACAGAACCACAAGGGTCTTGTGACTATGGACAGAAAGTACAAGAAAGACTCTTTCTATGCTTATAAAGCATGGCTATCAGAGGAAAAGTTTGTACACATCTGTTCTAAGCGTTATGTAGATAGAGTCGAGGATGTAACTAAGGTTACTGTCTACTCTAACCTACCAGAAGTTACACTCTCTATTAATGGTGAAGTATTTGAAACAAAGAAGGCAGAAGACCACTTCTTCCACTTTGAGGTTCCAAATAAGGGAGAAACTGTTATTGAGGCCATTGCTGGCGACTACAGCGATAAGAGTGTGATCCGTAAAGTAGATGTATTTAATGACTCCTACCGCTTGAAGGAAAAGGGTGCTATTCTAAATTGGTTCGACAACTTCCATAAAAAGTATCCGAATAAGCCTATCGGATGTAGTGAGTATGGCTGTGAAGCCCTTAACTGGCACACATCAAAACCTGTACAGGGTGACTATACGGAAGAGTATCAGGCATACTACCACGAAGAACTCATCAAGCAGTTCTTCACAAGAAAGTACCTTTGGGCAACCCACGTATGGAACATGTTCGACTTCGGAGCCGATGCAAGGGGTGAAGGCGGAGAGAACGGACAGAACCACAAGGGTCTTGTAACGATGGACAGAAAGTACAAGAAAGACTCTTTCTATGCATATAAAGCATGGCTTTCGGAGGAAAAGTTTGTACACATCTGTTCTAAGCGTTACGTAGATAGAGTCGAGGATGTAACTAAGGTTACCGTCTACTCTAACCTACCAGAAGTTACACTCTCTCTTAATGGAGAAGTATTTGAAACAAAGAAGGCCGAAGACCACTTCTTCCACTTTGAAGTTCCAAATAAGGGAGAAACTGTTATTGAAGCTATTGCAGGCGACTACATCGATAAGAGTGTGATCCGCAAAGTAGATGTCTTTAACGACTCCTACCGCTTGAAGGAAAAGGGTGCCATCCTCAACTGGTTCGACATTACAGAAGTAGATGGATACTTTTCTATCAACGATAAGATGAGCGACATCATGCAATCTAATGAAGGTAGAGCCCTGATAATGAATATTCTGGGTTCATTTGCCGGCGGAAACAAAGAGGCTTCTGGTTTTAAAGTCACCCCGGATATGATGCAGATGATGGGAGGTTTTACTCTTATCAGACTCTGCAATATGTTGGGTACAGCAAATATCAAAGTCACAAAAGAGCAGTTATTGGCGCTCAACAGTGCACTTAACAAGATAAAGAAGTAATAACTCTATATCTAAAGAGAGAAGGCGGTTGATTTATTTCAGCCGCCCTCTATTTTGCTATTTATCGCTATCAACAAGAGAAAACATATCAGTTATCTGTTTCTTGGGGACAAGGGCAAAACCTCTATCTTCGTCGCCTAGGACTGCCAGCTCGCTTCCGATTGAAAGATTAAATATTTCCAAGGCTTTTTGTGGTAGAACTATGGAACCATCCTCCCCAATCTTTACCATTCCGAAGAAATACTTTCCTTTTGGTGCCACGCCTACTATCTTTTGGTCTTCATCTACATTCCCAACCAAGGCGTCTATTGTGACGTTAAATAAAGTAGAAAGCCTCATTAATGACGAACAATCTGGCTCACTCTCTCCCCGCTCCCACTTTGCTACTGTCTGCCTAGACACATTGATCCTTTCGCTCAATGCTTCCTGTGTCATTCCATTTCTCTTTCTAAGGAATATTATGTTTTCTCCAACCATAGAAAAACTCTATCACAAAGAAGAGGAAACCAACAATATAAACCTGTTACAAGGTTATCTTCCTAAATAATTTTCCTCTTTTTATTAGTGTAATCATTCCTCTTCCTGTCATGATAAAGCCTCGTGGAACCAAAAACGCGACAGTTTTCGGGATTTTGGCGTTCTATATAGAGAAGGAGTGATTCCTTCGATATCAATATAAAGGAGGAATGAATGTCTAATACATCACTTGGAGATAACCTGGTGTCTGCCGGTAGCGGCGCGAGGTATGACAAGAGTGCCAAGAGAATCATGTCATTCAAGTCGGTCCTTGCGTGGACTCTGAAGTCCATATGCACAGAGTTTTCTGATCTGGACTTGAAGTACATTGAAAGAAACTGCATCGTGGATGTATCCATATCAAATAAGGCGGTGCATCAGGACCACCCCGATAGAAAAGGGAAACTGGATGGAGACGAAAAAGTCACGGCAATGAACTCTGAGTCAGTTTCAAAGAAGGACGGTACAGTCTACTTTGACCTCAGGTTCAGGGCAAGGGTGCCAGAGAAGGAAGGGGACGTGTATCTCATAATGAACATAGAGATACAGAACAAGAACAATCCCATATACAGGCTGGTCTCACGAGGTATCTACTACTGCTCACGTATGATTTCGGAACAATATGGGACAGTCTTTAAGGATATGGACTACCACAAGATACAGAAGGTCTACTCAATCTGGATATGTCCAATGCCCAAGGATACCAAGAGAAAGAGCAGCATAACGCGGTATATGATGACGAAAAGAGATGAAGTGGGAAAAAGCTTTATCAACAAGAGATATTACGATAAAATGGAGACAGTGATCATTAAGCTCGGAAGAGAGGATGACTACTCCTCGAAGCCTATAACAGGGCTGCTGTCAGTGCTGTTCTCGCCTACCATGCCGATCGCGATGAAGAAGAGAATACTGAGCGGAGATTATGGGATAGCGATGACAAAGAAGTTTGAAAGAGAGGTATTGAGAATGTGCAATTTAAGCTATGCAGTAATGGAAGAAGGACGTATACAAGGGCGTAAGCAAGGTCGAAAACAAGGTCGAGAAGAGGGACAATTGGAGATGTTGAATAAGCTGATCAAGATAGGAAAATTATCGATTGAAGATGCTGCATATTCAGTAGATATGACGGTGGAAGACTTTCTGAAGAAAAAAGAAAAGTATCAGAAAAAGTCTCTCTGAGCTTACCTGACTGCAAATAATAAGGCGACATAGCGAGTGTTATGCCGCCTTTTTATGCAAAACTAGATTCTGATAGAATCACCAAATAGACAAAAGAGAAGAATATAACTTTTTCCTATCAAACTCTGGAGTAAGAAGGAAAGCCTTCATACCTACCCTTTTTGCCCCCTCTATATTCTCTTTTCCATCATCTATCATGACTGAAGAAGCTGAATTGAAACCCTCTATATTGAGTATATGGTTATAGAAAGAAGAATAAGGCTTAGATAGTTTTATTTCTTGTGATGGATAGCATGCATCAAAAAGATTATCCCAACCTTTCTCTTTTATATACTTCCAATGAGGAGTGCAGTTATTTGTTCCTGTCACTACCCTATTACCATCTTTTCT
>JALFCJ010000179.1 GCA_022771185.1 Spirochaetales bacterium
CAAAAGAAAAGAAAGTGTCAATAGAAATCTGAAGAAATAATTAAATTGATGTTCAAAATAGGTGTATGATTAATTATCTTGCTTGCTTTAGAAAAAACATAGTATATAAATGACGGTTAGGAGTTGACTATATATGTTCAAGGATACATCTCTATATGGAATGAAAAACGGGTACCACAAGGAACCCGTCTCGCTGTAAAGCAATGTAATCTATTTTATGAGCTTATTTTATAAGCTTCTTAATCCAATTTTTCTCCTTGAGGGAAATCTTACCGTCTACTGCACAGATAAGCATTGCAACTACGATAATGTCTGCCTTCATCTCGTCGGAGAAGCATCCGATAAGATCGACCATGTCATCTACCATATTTTTCAGTTCTTTGTGCTCTTTTGAAAGAGACGAAAATGCTCTCTTTGCATCTTCATAGTTGATGCTGTCACCAAAGAATGCATGGAGAAGAGGATAGATAAGTGCATATTCATCTTCAGATAGCTTTCCATCTGCTGCAATTGCACCATAGATAAATGAAGCGAATATTTCTACTCCTGAGAGTCCATCTTCACTGAAAGCAGAAAGGGCAGGAATGAGTTTCATTGCCTTTTCTGTCAAAACAGCTGCATATGTGTCGATATCGATATTCTCAAAGTCTTTACAAATCTTATCAAAGTCTTTCATTTTTATTTCCTTGTGAACTTAATATCGTAATAATTTATGAAAAGGCAAGGAAAAATATATGTAGATTTAAAGAAGTTGATATGCTCTTCTCCAAGAGTTGACAAATCCTTTTCCCATAAATAGAATTTCCATATCAATTAAGGGTTTTGAAACCCTTGTGTGAGTTCAATTATATCCAAGACATCACAAAATACTTAATGTTCAACGGGGTACCGATGTCCTCAGACATGTTAGATGAGGCTGTGGAAGAGAAGGCAATAGCCCAACAGGATCAGCCGGAAGAAAAGAAAAAGGTTACTGTAAAGATTGCTCCCAAAAAGAGAGTATCTATTAAAAAGAAAGTCGAAACTACTGAAGAAAAAACAACAGAAGAAGCTGTAGCAACTCCTGTTGTTTCTGTAGAAGAAGATAATAAACCTCAGGAAGAGGAAGTAAAGCCAAAGAAGAGGGGAAGAAAACCTCATTCTGAAACCAATGCTGCTCCACGTCCAAGAAAGCCAAGAGCAAAGAAAAATGCCGAGGTGAACAGCAATGACGGAATGCTTCCTCTGGAAGAACCACTTGAGACTCCTGTGGAGACTGAAGTCAAAGTTGAGGCTCCTCTCTCAGTGGAAGAGATAAAAGAAGAAGTGGTGGAGAGAGAAACTCAGGAAAAGGAGGAGATTGTCGAAACTCCTGTTTCTCAGGAAGAAGCCCTGGCAGAAGAGAATCCAGATAGTCCATCACAAGAGACACAGGGCTCCGATAATAACCTAGATAATCAGAATGGCACTGAAGAACGTTCTTACGACGGAGACAGACGCCAGGATAGAAGAGACCGCTACAACAGAAACGACAATAGAAATAATAAGTTTAAGAACAAAAAGGACCGCAGACCTTTGGAGGATCTGCCACCAGAGATTAATCTTGATGAGAACCCGGATGCTCCACGCCTTTTTATTTCAGTCCTTACAGCTCTTTCCCTTGAGCAAGTAAGAGCCAGGGCGAGGGAAGATGGAATCCCTGAGGACGTGATACTCGACTGCAGAAAGCAGGATCTCATTGCTAAGCTCTTACGTCACCACTCCCAGATGGGTTGGGCTTTGATGGTTGAAGGCGTGTTGGAGATTCTCAACGACGGAGGCTATGGATATATAAGATATGCTGTCAACAACTATCTTGTAGGAACAGAAGATGTATATATCTCAGCTTCTATGATCAAGGCTGTAGGTCTTAAGACCGGTGATACAGTATTGGGACAGATCAGAGCTCCAAGAGAAAACGAAAAGTCTGCCGCTGTAATCAGAGTTCTTGCTGTAAACGGCGAAGAGCCTAAGATGGCTAAGATACGTGCTCCTTTCGATACTCTTACTCCTCTCTTCCCAAATAAACGTCTGAACTTGGAAATAGAGGAAGAGGGAAAGAAGTCTGAGCTTTCTACAAGAGTCGTAGACCTTTTCTGTCCTATTGGAAAGGGGCAGAGATCTCTGATAGTCGCTCCTCCTCGTACAGGTAAGACTGTTTTGATGCAGAAGATTGCAAATGCAATCACGACAAACCACCCGGAAGTAATACTAATGGTTCTTCTGGTAGACGAGAGACCTGAAGAAGTCACAGACATGAGAAGAAATGTAAAGGCTGAAGTAATTGCTTCTACCTTTGATGAGCAGGCTACCCACCACGTCCAGGTTGCCGAAATGGTCATCGAAAAGGCAAAGAGACTTGTCGAGTATAAGAAGGATGTAGTTATTCTTCTGGACTCTATCACAAGACTTGCCAGAGCTTATAACCAGACGGTGCCCGCTTCAGGTAAGATCCTCTCCGGTGGTGTGGACTCCAATGCCCTCCATAAGCCAAAGAGATTTTTCGGAGCTGCAAGAAATATTGAAGAAGGTGGAAGCCTCACCATTATATCTACAGCACTTATTGAAACTGGAAGCAGAATGGATGAAGTCATCTTTGAGGAGTTCAAGGGTACAGGTAACAACGAAATAATTCTTGATAGAAAGATGGCAGACAATAGAAAGTTCCCTGCTATCAACATCAAAAAATCCGGAACAAGAAGAGACGACTTGTTGCTGGATGAGACTACTCTTGCCAGAGCATTCCTCCTCCGTTCCTCATTTGGTAACCTTGATGATATCGACATGTCTGTTGACATCATTGACAAAATGAGGAAAACAAACAACAATAAGGAGTTCCTCAACATGATGAATACTCCGTTGAGAACATGATTTGAAATTCCTTGTCTGTGAAAGCAGGCAAATATATAAGGAGAAAACCGATATGAAACAGGGCATCCACCCAAATTACGAGCTGAAGGAAATCCGCTGCTCATGTGGCAACGTGATTAAGACAAAGACAACTGCAAAGAGCCTTAGCGTTGAAATCTGCTCTGCTTGCCATCCTTTCTTCACAGGAACACAGAAGCTTGTGGACACAACAGGAAGAGTCGAGAGATTCAACAAGAGATACGGAAGAGTCAGCAAGTAAGCTACAGTATTCTGAATATGCCGCAGGTGAACCCTGCGGTTTTTTAACGCCTTATATTTTATTTATTCACTTTTATCCAATTCTGTTAATCATTATATTATTGTGAATTAATAAAAAAATTCTTTCCTTTTAGCCAAAAGCATTGGATACTTCTTCTTAGGAGCGTGCATTTGGTCGATCAGGTTGAAAATCATAAAAAAGAATTTGGAGAGGCTCCTGTCCTTTCCTTTGAGGTTCCACAACCGACTGTTTTAATTGGTCAGTTTTCGGACTTGATTGAGTCTCGTAGTTTGCTATGCCTCACAGATCAAGGCCTCAGCATGTCTTTCTCTCCCAGATCGGACAATGTAATAAGGATAGTTAATACAGTAAGACAAGACAAAAAGAAGTTTACATATCCAAATATAAAATACAGACGTGAAGATCGTTGGGCCAACGCTGTAAAGGCAGTAATGTATGAACTGGCTAAAGAGAACATAAAGATAGGAGGATATAACATCCTTATATCGGGGCGCGGTGCCGGAGCAGATTCCTGGAGTCTTACTTCTTCTCTATATTTCGGGACACTCTACGGAATTTCAAAACTAGAGAATCTAAATCTTTCTAAAGGAAAAATCCTTGAAATATCTAAGAAAGCAAATTCTTTCTCCCCATCTAATCAGGCTAGAGTCAGAGACCTTTGGATATTAATTAATGCCAAGCCCGGAAAAATATATCTTTGGTCTGAAAAAAAAGAGGAAGGTGAAGAGATAGTTTATGAAGGAAACGGGCAGAAATCATTTATCGTTTCCTCCGCTCTTCCTTTCTCTGTACTTACTCCTGAAGAAGATGAGTTTAGAATAGAAGCCAAAGAAGTGTTGGCTTCTATGGAGAGTAAATCCGTCAATCTCTCCGATATTAGAAGACTTACGGAGAAAGAAGCCAGAACCATGGCGTCACGATATCCCGATAGGGAGAGAAGGTGCCTTACTCATCTTGTTGTGGAGAATGAATGCTGTCAGAAGGCTAAAGAAGCCATTGAAAAAAAAGATCTGACATCTTTTGGAAAGATACTATTCTCTCTTCAGAGATCCATAGTGGAGAATGCAGAGCTATCCAGTCCTGAGCTGGATTGGATATGGCGACGTGGACAAGAGTGCGATGGCGTCCTTGGCCTCTGTCTAATAGGATTAGGAATTGCAGGTTCTTTCTTGGCAGTCGTTGACGGTCGAGCCTCCAATCTATATGCTCGAAAGGAAGAGGAGTATGAAAGGATATTTGGGTTCAGGTCTACAATTCGTCCATTCATACCTCTTGGATCACCTTTTGAGGAAAGGCAATAGATGCGAATTCTTATTTCTAACGATGACGGATTCATGAGAGAAGGAATCCGTACACTTGAAGCTGCGCTTACCAGGCACGGCCACGATGTATATTCAGTTGCTCCACATACAGAGCAGAGTGCAAAGTCTCATTCCATGACAGTCCTTGGTTCTGTCACTATTTGGAAGCATGATGACCATCACTATTCGTTGGAGGGTACTCCTGCAGACTGTATTATTTATTCTTTAAAATCAGGACTACTGCCAGAGAAGCCTGAAGTAATTATTGGTGGAATAAACCATGGATATAACCTCTCTTCAGATACCATTTACTCTGGAACTTGCGGGGTAGCCAGACAGGGAGCCATGTATGGCATCCCAAGTATCGCAATATCCTGTATGTGTGATGAAAACGGAGATTTTGATTTTGAGACTCCAGCAGAGTATTTGGCGTCCAACATAGAGTACTTTGCTAGTTCTCTCGTAGGAGCAGAAGCTTTCCTGAATATTAATTTTCCTCCTCATTGGAATGGAAAAGTGGAGAAGGCATCTCTTGGAGTAATCCACTATGAGGACCAGTTTACTGTGAAAGAGAGAGGGAGCAAAATAAGCGTAAAAACCAGTGGATGCAATATGACAGCAGTTCCATCTCCGGAGAGCCAGGGATATGATATGGATAGTATCGTCACTGAGCGGGGCTCTGCATCCATTACTTTTGTTGAAATAACCCCTGGTTATGACAAAGAAAGAATGGTCAACCTCAAAGTGTAAGTTATAGCTAACCTTGACGAGGAATGAGTCAAAGAATTACCTTTTATAAAGAAGGAAAAACAATATGGATAGGATTGTCTATCTTGACAACAACGCCACGACTCAAATGGCTAAGGAAGTCATAGAGATCATGGCTGAAAATGCCGACCTTTATGGAAATGCATCCAGCATGCATACTCTTGGTCGCTCTTCTTTTACAGCAATAGAGTGGGCCAGAGGAGAGGTTGCGGCACTTATAGATTCGGATCCCGGAGAGATTTATTTCGTCTCCGGTGCCTCAGAAGCCAATAACACGGTGTTCAATGTCTTTAGAGACAGGATCGATGCCGGAAACAAAAGGAATAGAATACTTTTGTCTTCCGTCGAGCATCCAGCATCAATTGAGACAATGAAGTATCTTGTTTCAAAAGGCTACAAAGTTGAAACAGTTCCTGTGGACAGTGTTGGAGAGCTGAAGATTGACGAGCTGGAAAGAATGATGGATGAAGATGTGTGCCTGGTGTCTGTAATGACAGGTAACAATGAGTCTGGAGTCATTCAGCCTGTTAAGAAAGCTTCAGAAATAGCCCATAAGTATGGTGCATATTTCCACACTGACGCCACTCAGGCAATTGGAAAGATTCCTGTGTCTGTTAAAGAAATCGGGGCGGATTATCTTTCTATGTCAGCCCATAAGTTCTATGGACCTAAAGGAATCGGAGTCTTGTATGCCAAGAAGGGTGTACCACTCTCTCCATTTGTACACGGAGGCCACCAGGAAAAAGGTTATAGGGCAGGTACTTATAACAATCAGGCCATTATAGGCATGGGGAAGGCTGCAGAGCTGGCAAGAGTAAACTTACAGAGTGAACACGACGAGCTTTGGAGATTGAGAGAGAAGCTTAGAAAGGGAATTGAAGAGAGAGTTCCAAATGTGGTTATTAACGGCACTAATGATGAAAAGAAGTGCCTACCTGGAACTTTAAATGTCTCTTTCCCCTCAGCCGAGGGTGAGTCTATCCTCCTGTACTTGGATATGGAGGGAATAGAAGTTTCAACAGGAAGTGCCTGTGCTTCAGGTTCCTTGGAGCCTAGCTATGTACTTCTTGCTGCAGGAGTGGGTGTGGAATTGGCTCATGGTTCCATCAGATTCTCTCTTGGTAGGTATAACACAGATGAAGATGTGGATTATACTTTAGAGAAACTTCCTCCGATTATTAAGAAAATCAGAGAAATGAGCACAAGGAAGTGAAATATGGCACAGAGTTTTATGGCCCAGTGGGTATATACGGACATAGTTAAAGATCACTTTATGAATCCAAGGAATCTTTGGAAGGAAGGTGAAGATTTTGAGGCTGATGGTGTGGGTGAAGTAGGCTCTTTGGCCTGCGGAGACCAGATGAGGGTAGGCATCAAGGTGAAAGACGGAAAGATCAGCGATCTCAGATGGCTTACATATGGCTGTGCTTCAGCCATTGCCTCCACATCCATGATGAGCGTCATGGCCATAGGCATGACGCTTGAGGAGGCCTATAAACTGACACCAAAGGCTATTATGGATAAGCTTGGAGGCCTGCCTGAACATAAGTTCCATTGCTCAGTTTTGGGAGACAAGGCTTTAAGGGCTGCAGTGGATGATTATTTGGAGAAGAATAATCTTCCTAATCCATATAAGGCACAGTCCGCTGTAATCATCTGCGAGTGTAAGGATGTTACGGATCAGATGATTGAGAAACTTGTAAGGGAAGACAAGGTCAAAAACCTTGATGATCTATCTGCTCTTACAGGGGCTGGAACCGGCTGCGGCAAGTGTAAGGCAAAGCTTAAGGAAGCCATTGAAGAAGCAATGCATATTTTGGGTAAGACAAATTGAGTACTTACTATAAAGACACTGTAAAAGACGCTCTTTTTCCTAAAAAAAAGGGCGTCATTACTAAAAGAAACAAATATCTCAAAACAGTCGAGCCTGGAAAAATCAGCGCTCAGGAAGCAAAGAAGCTAAGGGAAAAGCTCTCTCTCTCCATTGCAGTCTTTGCTTCTGTAATGAATGTCTCTCCCAAGACTGTGGAAGCCTGGGAGTCGGGGACTAATGAAATAAGCGGATCTGCCCTGAGACTGTTGGATATGATAAAAAAGAACCCCGACATCCTTCTTGAATGCGGGGCTTTGGAAGATAAGACGGCTCTCAAGTGAGATTGTAGGTGCTTCCACCTATAAACTCTCTCAATACAGAGTCTCCAGGTACTTCTTCCGATGGTATGGGGTAGACCAGTTCCAAGAATTCCATAAGTCTTCTTGCTGTTGTATAAGCCTTGCCTTCCTCCGGCTTAATGGATCTGAGGAGAGGCATTGCATAGGTGGAGAGAACTCCAAGCTCATATTCCAATGCACTGTTAATCATAATGTCTGCATTGTTCTGATATGGAAATAGCTGGCTCTTCTCCTCTTCCTCTATTCCTTCCCAGCTTTCAATGACG
>JALFCJ010000192.1 GCA_022771185.1 Spirochaetales bacterium
CTATATTCTTATTCTTCCCATATGTATAAGCAGATGCTGCGGAAGCAAGAACATCGGAAGCCAGTGCTATACCTACAGCTTCGTATGGATTTACGCCAAGAAATGTAATAAGCATCGGAGAGATTACAGCTGCTGCTGAAAGCCCCGCTAATCCTGTACCAAAACCTGCTCCTACTCCTGCAATGAGACAAATGAGTATCTTCTCTGTCATTATCTTCCTCAAACACTAAATTAAAGGTAAGTTAATCATTTGATATAACAGAGGCAAGTAATAATTCTTGCTTTTATTGTGTCTCTTTATTTCGTCCATATAAGAATGGCTCAGAACAATAGGTTCTGAAGAAAGAAACAAGCGGGCCCAGAAGGAAGGCTGTAACTATAGTTCCGATTCCAGGAATAATAGAGAAGATAAGTCCTATTATTACACATACCAGGTCTGTTCCTACTCTGCACCACTTAAATGATACTTTCTTCTGGACTTCTGCAGTCTTCAAAGCTATCCAGTCGTATGTCGATACACCCATATCAGCTGTATATATGACAGCGGAAGAGAAGGTGATGAGAAGGATAGATACAATAAAGTAGACAACTCTGACAATTACTGATGGTGAAGGTGTGATACCCATACAAACAGAGTATGAAAAATCGATGATATATCCCAAGAAGAACATATTCACAAGTGTTCCTACGTTAAGCATCTTTCTTGCAAGTACCAACATCAAAACCAAAAACACTGCATTTACTATTACAAAGGTTGTGCCATAACCCAGCTTTAAGGCTTTGTCGATTCCAAGCACGAAGCACTGATAAGGATCCACACCGAAATCAGCAGCCCTAAGCATACCTGCGCCCGTTCCCAATATTACGTTACCAATGAGCATCATTAAGATTCTCTTATATATATTCCCCTTTTCCATTACAACCTCACCAAGAAAGGTGATTTACCAAGAATGAGAGAAAACATCAAGATGACCTTGAATGAAAATTACGCTAAATACATAATTTAACTATGATTTCTTTTCTTTTGACAGAGGAAGCAAAAAATGAAGCCACAATTCTCCATAAGACACTTATGGAAAACAAAAGTGTTTCATTTCCTCCAAATCCATCGCTCTATCCTCTTTCTCTCTTAAGAGAGGGAGCTATGATAGGTGTAATGATTCTTGAGACAAAGGGAGGAGAAAGAAAACTCCTCTATGGCTTTTCCGGGGCGATGAGCGGAATTTATGATATCCCAGGATGGGTCAAGCCTTGCTTTTCCCTCTCTCTTTTTCACGCTACATTTGATCCTTATGACAAAGAAATACATCGTCTGACAGACTTGATCGAAAAAGAGGGAAGAGAAGATTTAAAAGAAGAAAGAAGAAAACTAAGTGCCGAGGCACAAGAGAAGTTAAATGAAATATTTGTCTTCTCCAGGTGGGATGGAGGAAAGATTCAAGGCTTACCTCCCCGCCCTAGGACCGGCACAGGAGAGTGTGCAGGTCTAAAGCTAATCAACACAGCACTTAGAAGGGGATGGGAAATAAAGGGGCTTGCTGAATTCAAGTGGTCAAAGGAAAGTGCCCCCTCTGAGTTTTTCCCTCCATGCGAAGAGCGCTGTGGAGTATTAATGGAAGAGATGCTTGGCTTGAAATATCTTTATGTAGACCAGTCCATTGCTGTTGTAGACAAGAGAGCAGGAATGCTTAGCGTCCCAGGGCGTGGCATAGAGAAACTAGATAGCGTCTCTCATCGTTTCCATACTCTATTTCCTTCCACCCCGGAAGTTTGTCATGTCCATAGACTTGATATGGACACATCGGGACTTCTTGTCCTTGCTTTTGACAGGGAAAGCGTAAAGAACTTAATGATGCAGTTCGAAGAAAGAAGTGTCAGAAAGACATATGTCGCTCTTCTAGAAGGCGTTATTGAGGATGAAAGCGGAGACGTAGATATGCCTATGAGACTGGACGTGGACCATAGGCCTAGGCAAATCATCGACTGGGAACAGGGAAAGAGAGCTATAACACACTGGGAGAGAATAAAAGTAATAACAACTCCGAAAGAGCGCTTTACTCTTGTGCGATTCTTCCCACACACTGGAAGAACACACCAGCTGAGAGTTCATGCATCCGAAGGCCTCAAGCACCCTATTGTCGGCGACAATCTCTATGGCCACCAAAAGGAGGGGGAGAGATTGATGCTCCACGCGGAGTCTATTGTTTTCAGGCACCCGAAGACAAATGAGGAGATGGAGTTTACTTCACCTTGCCCCTTCTCTCTACTTCACTAACCTGTCAACTAGGCTCTCAAGCCTTTTTATCTCTTTCTCGATATCTTCTATCTGCATATCAATCTTCTCTCTTTCGCCCAAGAGAATCTTGATTTTTTCTTTCTCTTCTTCAATGAGAGCCTTGTAGTCATCTGCCTTGGCTTCCTTCTGAAGCCTCTGCTTCCTCTCATTCAGCTCCCTATACTCGTTCTGTATCTCGATGATCTTCTGAAGAATATCCAGTATTTCTGAGGGGGTAGTTTCCCCTATCCAGCTGCCACCTCTGTCATAGAGGTAGTTACCATAGTTGATCAGGGCTTCTTTATATGCAACCTGGCTGTCTTCAACTCTCTCGTCGTTTTTCTCTACTCCACCCTTTTCAAGAAGTCTGCGCCTGGAAATGTTTTGGGAGAGATAATAATCCTTGTCTTCTTTTTCCTGGAATAGAATTGCTCTCTTTTCTTTTATCTCTTCCAGATTCTTCACAAGCGTTACAGCGTTACCTCCGCTGAGAGATACAGCATTCTCTTCGTCATCTACCAAGCTACTGTAATCAAGGTATCTGGAGTTATCACTACGTTTGAGCCTAGAGAGTGCACTACGGGAAGAGAGGCGGGAAATAATAGACTTGCCTTCAGCTTTCTCTGACAGCTTCTTCTCTTCATCCGAGTCTGCATATACAGAAGAAAAGCGGTCCCTATCCAAGAGGCCCAGAGAACACTGCTCATAAATAAGGGCACCTATTCTAAGCCTGAGATTCCTTTCTTCCTCCCTGAGATTTTCCATCTCATCATCCACAATAGTCTTTCTTTCTTTTATCTCATCAAATTGAGTTATGAACTCTTTATCATCTTCTCTGGAAGCGAAAGCTTGATTCATCTCATTCTCTGCTTTCTTTACTTCCTCTAATAGAGAAACACCCATTGGTACAGGTAATACAGACTGGTCTTTATATACAGCTTCTCCCAAATCGTGAAAAAAAGATCTGAGGACCTCGGTAGTGTCCTCTATTTTCTCTTCTGTTTCTCGAAAAAGCTCCTCTCTGGTAACCATGATGAGATGGTATCATACACAAGAAAAGTTGACAAATACTCTTCTATACGGCTATTCTTTGTCTGTTGTGTCCGTTTCTGTCATCCTCCGGACCTCCAACTTTTCGGCGTTTACCCATATTTAACGCATATTCTTATTTTACCCCGATATCTCGGGCGTGCAGGAGAGAAAGAAACAAAATGGAAAATGAAAAAAAGGGTTTTGATGAAGAAGCCCTTAAGCAAAAGATTTCTGAAGTAATGGAAGTCATCAATTCATGCACAGATCCAGATGAATTGGAATCCATCAAAAAAATCGTCAAACAGAATGTTCCTTTTACAAGAAGAGGTTATTTTGCAGCAGTAGTATTAAAAATGCTCATGGAAAAGCCTCAAAGAAAAGAAAGGCCACAGAAAGAGAATAAGAGCGAGAGATTAGAAAAAAAGAGTGTTGAAAAGAAAACCTCATCCCCTTCTCCTGCTCCTATTGCAGAGAATAAAGAAGAGAAGCAGCCAACGAGAGAGAGAGTAATACCTGAAGGTGCCAAGACTCTTTATTTAAATGTTGGAAAGATGAAACACTTATATGCAAAGAATCTTTCAATACTTCTCCAGAAAGAATTGGGTATCACAAGAGACGACATCTACTCTCTTCGTGTCCACGATAAGTATTCTTTCATTACAATGAGCGAAGAAAACTGTAACAAGGCTATTGAAAAGATTAACGGCATGGATATTAACGGCCGTGTAGCTCAGATTAACTTTTCAACTAAATAATTTACTTTTTTTGAGGATGACATGCCCCGGTTTCCCGGGGACTTATTTTTTGTTATGCTCTTTCCATGATCATAAAACAAAGAATCTCAGGCATGGTAGGAACAAACTCCTACTATGTTAATTATAATGATAAAGGATATCTTATCGACGCTCCGGATGGCATCGGAAAATGGACGAGAGAGCTAAAAGTGGAGGGTTATCCTCTCTCTCACATTCTTCTGACCCATGGTCACTTTGACCATGTAATGGGACTGGAAGAAGTTCTATCTGTTTATCCTGAAGCAACGATATATTTATCCTCCGAGGACGCGAGTCTTGTGGAAGAAGGAAACAAAGAAATTCTCAGATCCTTCGGCATCCCCCTCTCTCTATACTCCATCCCCTCTCCATTCATTTATAATGATTACTCTTCTTCTATAGGGCCGTTCAGGGTGATCAAGACTCCAGGCCACACAAAGGGCGGAGTATGCTTATATATCGAAGATGAAAACATCCTCTTCTCCGGAGATACTCTCTTTGAAGAGGGAGAAGGCAGAACAGATTTAGGTGGAGACTGGAAAGAACTTGTAGAGTCTCTGAGAAACCTCTCTCTTCTTCCTGAAAAAACTACTGTCTTTCCTGGGCACGGAGGAAAGACAGATATAAAAAGAGAGAAAATGAGACTAGGCTTTTAGTCTATTAGTACAAATTTCTCTATCTCAGAGTAGAACTCATCATAAGTAGTACAGAGCTTCAGATCCGGCTCTTCTTTAAGAATATTCTCTGGAGCTCTAAACAAACAGCCTTTATCGGCAGTGTGGATCATTGTAAGGTCATTATAGCTATCCCCTGCAGCAAAGGTTCTGAATCCCATGCTCCTAAAGCCTTCAATAGCCTTTCTCTTGCCATCCACTTGTCTCAGCTTCATTCCAGTGAGCATATTGTCATCGTCAACAACAAGGCTGTTACAGAGAATTGTAGGCCATCCAAGTTGCTTCATTAATGGGGCTGCAAACTCTTTGAAAGTATCGGAAAGGATAACAACCTGAGTAATACTTCTCAGTTTATCTAAGAAATCTTTGGCTCCTGGAAGTGGACTTATGTGGGAAATAGTCTCCTGAATATCGGAGAGGGTAAGACCATGGCTTCTCAAGATATCCATTCTCCATGCCATCAACTTCTCATAATCAGGTTCATCCCTTGTAGTCCTCTTTAACTCCAAGATTCCTGTCTTCTCTGCAAAAGCGATCCAAATCTCAGGAACGAGAACGCCTTCAAGATCCAAGCATACTACTTCCATATTACTCTCCCATTTTTTTCTTTTCCCTGGTTATAGACGAACCGGAGGAAAGAAGAATAGCAAGAGGACGCATAGATGGAATGTTTGCACATATCAGCTGAATGACCGATGTAATGGGCACAGCCAAGAACATGCCTACAATCCCCCATACATATCCCCAAAGGCTCAACATAACAAGAATAACCAGAGGTGACAGATTAAGCTGTACTCCCTGGAGTTTCGGGTCAATTACGTTACCCAATATCATCTCAATGGCAAGGAAGGCAAAGAATATGACAAACACTTTGCTCCAATGAGGCAAAAACTGTACAGCAGCCACAAATGTAGCTATAACAGTGACCACTATACTACCGATAGTCGGAATAAAGTTTAATAAGAAAGCCAAGACGCCCCATACAAGAGGAAAATCCATTCCGCTTATAATAGCAGTAAGATAGAACAGTACTCCTGTAGCGGCACTGATCATAACCTTTACAGAGAGATATCTACTTGTCTGATGCCCGATATTCTTGACCACGACTTGGGCTTCTTCTTTCGACTCAGGAAATGCTGCAGATATCTTTGAATATATCGTGGTTCTCTCCATCAGTAGGAACATCAGATATAAGATGATCATGGCTACATCTCCAAGCACTGAGACCGATGTACTTGAAATTGAAGTCAAAACATTCTTAACCTGCCCTACCCAGTCGATGTTAAGAAGCGTAATTACTGAAGGGAACTCGCTTTCCGTTACGTTGAAGGCACTTCTCAGCTTTGTTGAGATATAACTATCGAACCTGGCGACTTTTGAAATATACTCCGGAAGCTTTGCAAGCACCATATTTACCAT
>JALFCJ010000205.1 GCA_022771185.1 Spirochaetales bacterium
ATCTCAAACAGTTCCTCGATGGCATGGAGATTGTTGATGAAGGTACGGCGAGAAAGTTCCGTTCCCTCACTGAGGTCAGAGTCCAACCATCTGCTTTGAATCTCCTTTAGGGTAATGCCACCCCGGTTCCTTGCTCGATGAATGGTCTCTACGAGCCAGACATATTTGTTCAATTGATTGATAGCCATATTCTATAACTTTTAAATTTTGGCACAAAGATAATGAAAAAGTGAGAAATAATGTTGCACAGTTGCCAATTATTTTAGCAAGAACTCTATCATTTCGTCGTATTTGGCGAAAAATACACTTTCCTTCATTTTGCATAGTTTGGCATCTCTTCCTAGCAGGAAACTAAAGTACTCCCAAAATTGTTTCCTATGATGCATAAATTTGAGATGACTCATTTCATGTAGGATAATCTCGTCAATCAATTCCAATGGGAAAACCACAATCTTGGGCGGCAAGAAAATCTGTTTATAGATGGAACATTGCCCCCATATGTTCCTTCTCTTCAATTTTTTTATGATGACTTGTCTTGCATATAGATTTTTCTCCTTTTCCCAATAATGCAATCTCTTGGGGAGTTCAATGTTTGCCAGGTCTAGAATCTTATTCTTAATGATGTTTCTTAGCCAACTTTGAATGTTTCTGTTGTCGAATTTTGTGTCATGGCAGTAATAAAAATCAATTCTCTTTTCGTTTACTTGCGCCATAATCATGCATCGGTCTCCTTTGGTATAGATACTTCTTCCTTCACATGAAAAAATGCTTTCGGATTGCAAGAGTGAGTCTTTCACCTCATACCATCCTACTACAAGGCACCATGTGCATAACCTGAGCGAAGGGTTGATTGTATATCTTGTCGTCATAAGTTCCACATCTTATCTAAAATTTCCTTGTAGTCCTTTGCGTATGGATTTCTTCTTTGGACATTAAGTCCGTAGAGGCGAGTTCCTTTTTCTTGTTCTTCCTTCAGTCTCTGCATTGTTTTTTTTATAGGAAGAGGAAAACAGAAGTCGCTGATGATAAGTGCATCGGCCATGGAATATTTTTCAGAATCGAGCATCTTGAAAATTTCCATTAGCATTTCTTCCCCATTAGTACCCCCGGAAAAGCTGCCCTTGAAGAATTTATCTATCTTATAATAATTGCTGGGTCTTGCCAAGTCCAAGGTCTTTGTTCTGATAGAGAACGAGATGAGAAAACAGCTTCTCTTTTCCTTTTTCGCTATAGCCGCGAGTTGCTGCAATAGAGACTTTGCGATTTCCAAAGGTCTACCACTCATGGATCCACTTGTATCAATGCAAATAATCATGGGGCCTTGCAGAAGGCGAGGCTTCTTATAATGAACTGTTGATTTTTCACGCTTGTTCTGTGCAGCCTTTGAGGAAAATTGCTGCAGCTGTCTTTTTGCAAACTTTGCATAAAAGGTGGGAGAGTCCATCATGGCAATCTCCGTGGGAAGCAAGCTATCCAGGTCATTTCCCAAGGATACGCCATCTATGTCTTGCCTGTCATGGGAATGCTTGAGTAATATAGGAATGTATCTAGTCATGGTGACATCATCCATTTCTTCACTTCTCTCTTTTTCCCTTCCCATCTTCTTGGCTATCTCCTTTAGTTGAGGGTACTTGTGGAAGAAACGAGCCTTCTTCTGTTCCTTCTTGTAGTCTATGTCACCACAGGTTATGATTTCTTGCTCAATTTTTTGCATACTATTGGAAAGTACTTGCGCAATCTTCTGGTCTTTCCTCTTCTTGCTAGCCTCTTTCCAATTAGCTTCCATGGCATCAAGAATTTCGTCAGTAGTTTTCTGTTTTTTTCCAAATTCCTGGATATATCCAGGTATATTGAACATGCTGCTGTCGAAAGTATCGTGCAAGTGCTTGGCGATACCGTTCCATGCCAGGCGTTTTTGCTCTATGTTGGATGCAAAGAAGTGGGATAATATCTTCATTTCTTCCTCATATTCCCTCTCTATTGTGGAAACGACAGGCAATATACCCTCCAACATGGAAATAATTTCCTTTCTGAAAATTTCTTTCCATGTCTCTTCTTTTCTGCAAAGTTCCTTGTTTCCTGAGTCTTGGCAGATTTCTTCTATATACCCTGCCACAGGATCATCCTTGTACTCTGGAGGAATGGGCTTCCCCTCGATGTAGAGGTCAAAAAGACCAGAATATTCGTCAATCCGTTTGTCTATATCTTCCATATTAAAAATTATATGCTAGTTTTTATCTTCATTTCCAACGCCTCACATTTCTTTCGCAAGTTGTCGGCATACTTTTGGATGACCTTCAAGTCAGTTGAAGACACAAATAGATTTTCCTTTTCCAGCAACCTCATCTTTTGGTTAAGTTCATTGCCTATTTTTTGCATCTCCTCAATGAGATGTGTGTCTCCTTCAGAAAACAAGTTTTGTTGCCCTGTAGGAGGGAAAATGGGCTTGCTAGCCTTCTTTGATGGTTCCATCATGTAGAGTGCATTATTTACGATAATTCCACCTTGCGCCCTTCTCAAACTGACGATTTGGTGCTGTGGATACTTCTTGGATGAGAAGGGACCTTGAGGAACTCTCCTGATTATCCATCCATTCTTATCCTTATCAAAATAGAGCACACCCTTCGTCTCGATGTCCATCAGCAGGTATCCATAATCTTGGAGAAAGAAGTAAGTGTCTCCCCAGTTTGTGCCCATAAGCTTGGTATAGAAGTAGAAATAGATGTTGAAATCTTCAGAATTGATATTGGCTATTTTACTGTTTGCCAATGCATTGCCCTTCGTTTTCAACCCTTTTTCATACTCTTTCTCCACAACTGAGCATTTATTCTCAATGTTCCAGAATAATGACTCTGTAACGATTTTCATGACAGGTTCAATGGTCTCTACCTTGTTCCATAGCACATGATAGAGTATGGGAAGATCGGTTAGGTCTATCTCCTTTCTTCCATTTAGAAATGCCGATGTTTGCAGCAGATGTACTGCTTTCTTCCATCTTCTGTCTGATATATAATAGTCTAGAGGACTCGCGGCTTCATCCTGTGACTCGGTCTCTTTTAGCTTCTTGCGAATGAATGTGATATCCTTGAGTATATTGTCAGGAATATCGATATCTTCCACCTCTTCAAGGATTTGTGTGTATTGCTCGTCTGTTATGAGAAGTTCGGTAGGAATGACAACCTTACTCTTGTTCTTCCCCTTTAGCATCTTGTAGAATGTACGTTCATTGGCTATGGGGTTAGAGACAACTCGTAATATGAATCTATCCCAAAGGGCTTCCAACCCCTCATCCTCTTTAGGTAACTCATTGGATGCAGCAATGAGTGCTTTCATAGGAAGCTTGATGGTCTCGTTTCCGTTTTGGTAGATTTTCTCATTGATGGCTGTCAGCAAGGCATTTTGAATGGAAGGGCCCGCTTTCCAGATTTCATCCAGAAACACCACATTTGCCCATGGAAGATACCCTTCAGTCCTTCTTTCATAAGTATCCTCGTCTTTCAGTTTGGATATGGAAACAGGTCCAAAGATCTCGTCTGGGGTAGAGAAACGCGACATCAAGTATTCAAATTGTTTCTTTTCGGCGAATACTTCCTTGAGCCTTCTGGCAATCATACTTTTGCCAGTTCCGGGAGGCCCCAGCAAGAATATGCTTTCGCCAGCAATGCTGCTAAGCAAGGTCAAGGAGAAGATGTCCTCTTTTTCCCATACTCCTTCACTCATCAGCTTGATGAGTTCCTTCATTTGTAGTTTTATCTCTTTCTTTTCCATTGTATATTTATTTTGTGGCAAAGGTACATATTTCCTGTGTAAAATGTTGTCACACCTAAAATATTTTTTAGGTGTGCAGTAATTTTTCCCATTTTCAGACTACCTTTGTGTCATAGATGTAAATTAACAGGAAACCATGGAACAAACTAAACACGGAATATCGGTAAAACGCCGTATCTATTCCTTTCCAATGA
>JALFCJ010000238.1 GCA_022771185.1 Spirochaetales bacterium
TTTCCTGTATATGGCATTCTATGTAGGTCATCTTCTCCAAAGTTATCATGAAGATGGAGAGCTTCTATTCTATCTCCAAGAATCTCGATGTATTCTTTCTGATCTCTTCCAGTAATATGTAAGTGACCGGTATCGAAACAGAGAGCAAAAAGCTTCTCTCCTGCCTTTTCGTTAAGTCTATCAATTAACTCCACGGCTTCTCTTGGATCCGAGCAGCATCCATCGGCAATATGCCTCTTTCCAACCCTAGTAAATAGATTTTCAAGTAGAACACATACGCCTGTTTCTTTAGCTTTCGGAATAAGGGCAGAATACAAATTGAAGTTCTCTTCCTTACACTTTCTCCAGTCCATTTCTTTGTTGACTAATCCTTTCGATATTCCATGAATAACAATTGAAGGAATGGATAGCCTTTGACAGAACTCCAAGCACTTTTTATAAACTTCCACTGCATATTCTTTATGCTGAGGGATACCCTCTACATATGGGGGAAATGGTGCATGGGCTTGGTATATTTCTAGTCCTACATCATTTATTGCATCTATCTCGTCTTTATATTCTTCGATTGCATTATCGACGCCGCTATCAAACACAGAACCATTGTTGATACCTGAGACAATCTCAGACCTATTCCAAGACTGGCTTAAATCAAAATCCACTCCATCAAAGCCACATTCTTTTATTAGAGAGTATGCCTCCCTCTTATCCCAGCCTGCACTATGAATCCAAGTTGTGTGAATACTGATAGCCACCTCTATTCTCCTTATACTTCTATGTTTTTTCTCCCCTGTTTTTAGAGAAAAATATAAGACAATGTAAATTGTATTGTGTCTTCAGTAGGTTTAGAATTATAAAAAATGAAAACAAACGTCAAAAACTATCGGAAAATTATAATTATCGCTCTTCCGCTATTTGTTTCTTTGTTTTCATTTCTTGTTCCATATTTCATTTTCTCTTCGTTTATATCAAATAGACTTGAACAATCTTATTTGGAAGATAGCTACAGCTTGGTTGATGCCTCGGCATCTGAGATTTCTCTTTTATGGAAGAATATAGAGACTTATGGTTCTACTTTTAATTTTATAAAGGAAGAAGACATCGAATCTTATATAGAGTCCTTACTTGAAAAAGAAGAGATTGAATATATTAACGCCATAAGCGGCGGTAAAGAATATAAAGCAAACAGAAAAGATGGAATCTCTGTTAATCCTATAGACCAATCGATTGATGCCACAACAACAGGATACCAGCGTCCTGATTCTTTCTTTTCTTCAGAAAAGGAGAGATGTATCTCCTTTGTAACTAGAAAAGATGAAAGATCACTGGAGATAGGTATAAAAACCTCTGCATTTCTTTCACTTCTACCTACATATGGCAAAATACCCTCTGCCATATATATTGTAGATAGCGAGGGGTATCTCATTACTGAGAAATGGAATGGTTTCTCAGCCCCATACACAATGAGAATGTCCGGAGGGCTGGCAAAAATAATCGCACCTTTCCAATCAATCAGAATAGAAAGAGACATAAAAGATACACCATTCTCTATTGTGTATCTTCTAGATAAAAACTCTATCGAACACTCTGAATGGGAACTTTTTCCTCGGTTTATCATCCTTTCTGGAATAATACTGCTTCTCTCTGCCTTATTAGTCAAATATCTATATAAAAGCATATGTACACCTACAAAAGAAATGAAAGAAGTAGTAGAGAGAATAGCAAACGGTGAATACAGCGCAAGAATAAACAAAAAAGATATGGGTCTATTAGGAGACTTGTCTGAAGAAATGAACTCCATGATAAAAGATATAGACGAAAGGATTCAGAAGACTTTGATCGCTGAATTGAGGGAAAAAGAAGCTGAGAACAAGGCCCTCCAAGCCCAGATCCAGCCTCACTTTCTTTTTAACACTATCAACAACCTTATCGCCCTTCTCTATCAAGATGACATGGAGAAGCTGGAGAAAAGCTTATATCAGTTCTCGGATCTTCTTCACTATGTAATGAGAAAGGAAAGTTCTGTAACTCTTGGTGAAGAACTTGCTTTCTTAGACGACTATCTATCTCTCCAATCCCTTCGATTCTCAACAAGAATGACTTATCAGATGATGATACAAGAGAGTACAAAGGGAGTAGAAATACCACGGCTACTGTTGCAACCCTTTGTAGAGAATGCAATTCTACATGGGATAGAGCCTAAAAAGACTATGACTACTCTTCTTATTTCATCTCAATTCGAAGGAGACGATGTCGTCATAATAATCAGAGACAATGGTGTGGGATTTGATGTAGAAAAGACCGACATCACAAAAAGAATAGGATCCTCAAACTCCATGGAAAGATTGAGGCTAAAGTACGAAGGATCTTCCACAACGATTTCAAGTAGTCCAGGGAAAGGATGCACAGTAAGAATTTATATAAAGGGAGCGAAGTTATATGAAAATAGCAATAGCTGACGATGAGCCTGCAGTAAGGACAGTATTATCACACCACATCCATGTATACAACCCTAAGCTTTATGACATTCTCACTGCCGACGACGGGGAAGAACTAATCACTCTAGTAGAGAAAGAGTGTCCTGAAATCTTATTTGTAGATATTAAAATGCCTGGAATGACAGGGCTAGAGTCTTTAAATCTACTGAAAGAAGAGAACATGCTAAACGACTCATCCATCTATATGATCTCTGGATACACAGATTTCAACTACGCCAGAGAATCTATGAAGCTGGGAGCAAAAGATTTCTTACCTAAGCCCATAAGATATAGTGACATCGAAGTGATTCTTTCAAAGGAAGAGAAAAAGAGATTCCCTGGAATTACTCCTTCTCTCTTGAAGACAATGGACAGAAAGGAGATAGAAGAGTATCTCTCCTCCCTCACATCAATGGAGGACGGATGGAGAAACTTGGACAAAACTCAGTTCTCAAAGAGCATAAATGATTGGTACAGCTGGGGTAATCCAATAGAAAAAGAGTACTTTAATGATACTTATGGCTTGAAAACCAGCGATATAGAAGAACAGAAAGAGAGATTAGATAAGTTTCTGGAAGGTTTAGATGAATCGAAAGAGAAAAACCAAGTAAACTTCTCCATCATCGACTACATAAATAAAAACTATACTCTTCAAGATTTCTGCATGGAAAACTTGTGTTCTGTGTTTGGGTTCTCCGCCCAGTACATAACCCGGGTAATAAAGAAGAATACAGGACTAAGTTTCTCCAACTATGTAACGGAACTGAGAATAGAGAAAGCAAAAGAAATAATGAGACAGCCCCAATCGAGAATAAACGAGGTTGCAAGGGACGTAGGATATTCATATTCCAGCTACTTTACAAAAGTATTCTCCCAGAAGGAGGGAATAACTCCATCAGAATGGAAAAAGAACAACACTTAACCAAGGCTCTCTAAAAACTTCTCTGCTAGAGGCAAAAATAACTCATGGCCTCTTTCATTTAAGTGGCTCTTATCATTGGGGCCCTGAGAAAAAGACGCTCTAAAATCAGGGTCATACATATTTATGCCGCTGTTCTTTGTATTGAAAGCCTTTATATCATTTTTACTGCAAACAGAAAGTATAATCTCAGAATAGAGTGATAACGGATACTCCTTCTCATCCATTCCATCTCCTACGATGTCCCAAGGAGTAAAGAAGGCTATCTTTGAATTTCTATGACTATTTTTTAATCGAGAGATTATCCTATCTACACCTTCTTCAAAAACTGAAGGCGATAATTGATGGTTGTAGTCGTTCTTACCGCCAATGACAATTATATAATCTGAATCAGGAACCACAGAGAGTCTATGGACAACTGGAGTCCCGTGGGCTTCTGTAGATACTAATCCATTGCCGTTGATTCCAAAACAATTCCAATCAATATTATGTTTTTCAGCTAGCTTATAATTCCAAGATTTCTCAACTGCATTATGGTTATTCGCTATATAGCTGTCACCGATGAACGATATAGAGGCATTATCTAATATAGATCCTGTCTCCTTGGCTCCTCTGAAAGTCTTTCTTTTATAAAGAACGGTATCAGAAAAAGGAACGACACTGACAGAAGATGAGAATAATTCTATATCTGATTTTTCTTTATCATCCTCTCTCTCGCGCCTTACAGTATAAGACACCCCTGTGTCTTTCGAGATATAGAGGCTGGAAGTAAAACCGGAGTCCACTATCCCCCATTTCTCATGAAATTGCGCTGAAAACAAAAAACCTTCTTTCGCCACCAGCATGGAATAATCTTCTGGAACGAAGAGTGTAGAATAAACTCTGTTTAATCTACTTGGTTCGACACTTCCATCTTTATTAAGGCTTCCTCTTTTAAACACAATTTCCATTTCTTCTCTCCAAACATCTATGTCGGCCCCCTTTTTTAGGGGACCGAAGAGCTATTTTATTTTCCAACAATCTTCAATACGAAGTCTGCCATATCTGGTGTCGCTTCATAAATATAAGAAGGATCACTAGGAACAAAAGTATAATCAGTGATTGGATTAGCTCCATCGAGAAGAGGAATATCGTCTCTGAGAGACCAAGCTCCAAGTGTATTGAATGGAACATAGCCCGCAGACTGTCCGTCACTTCCTCCTGCAAGATATCTAGTGAGAAGCTTAGCTGCATTTGGATGATCACAGTTATCGATTACATAAAGGTAATGATAGTTTGGGATACCGATAGCTGGCTTCATGTTGATGATACCAAGGTGGAAACCTTTGTTTTCATTGTTTCTAAGCTTGCTGGATGGTCCCCATGCAATCTTATTCTCTGTAACACCTGCAGCGCCACAAGCTGTAACTGCTTCGTCTGAACCAGGAGTATAGACGATATCATTGTTAAGAAGTCTATAAACAAGCTCATATACCGGGTCGTTTACGCCACATGTATAAACGATGTCTTCTCCGAATTCACGCTTATACTCTTCAATAAGCTGATCCTTAACCAATCCCAAAGCAGCAAACTGAGCGATGTAACTCTGGTTTGTCAAAAGATCGTTCATGATGATCTTTCCACTCCACTCTTTTCTTGTCAGATCCCACCATGAGTCGATATCCACACCATCAGGGTTAAGCTCTGTATTGTAGAACCACATTACAGCAGCAATCTGGAAAGGAAATCCTTTAAGCTCTGACTTTGGTGTTGTAAAGTGAGCCATGATATCATCAGGATAATAGCTGGACATAATACCAGGCATAACATACTCAAGATACAATGATCCGTCATCATCGGTTACATGGATCAAATCAGCTCCGCTTACTCCTGCTTCATGCTCTGCCATGACTTTTTCTTTGATGACATCGACTTTCAAGCTGACCACTTCTGCTTCAATGCCAGGATATTCAGCCATAAAAGACTCGCAAGCCTTTGCCATACGGCTGGAAGAAGAGTAGACGACTACTTTTCCTTCCTTCTTTGCCTTTTCATAGAGTTCGGCTTCCGTTTCACTTCCATCATTGATTTTGTTTTCTTTTGCCCACTCTGTGATTACAGGCTTTCCTTCTTCAGCCACATTTTCGACTGCTTCTTCTTGTGCTCCTGAAGCAAAGAGAGACAGTGCTGTAATAGTTACAAGAAGAATGACTAATAGCTTTTTCATGAAATTCCTCCTTTTTATGAATGCTATTTGATATCAGAATCAGAAACGTCGACTTTTTTAATCAGTCTTCCTGACTCTTTGTCATAAACAGTAAAACTCTCAGGGGAGAAACCGAGAGAAACCATTTCCCCGGGACTAAGACGAATAAGTCCCATCAGCTTGATAAGTATTCTTGTGTCCCCCACATTCACTTCAACAAGTGTCTCGGAACCGGAGGGCATGACAGAGTACACTTCTCCAACTATTGAGTTTGGAGGTATCTCTCCTTTAATGCGGGAGATAGTAATCTGCTCAGGCCTTATTCCTACAACGACTTTAAATTCCCCTGTTCTCTTTTCTTCACCTGTAAATGTATCTTCTTTATATGAATACTCTCCGATGACAGTATCTACCTTTAGGCTCTCGTCTTCGTATCGTGCTCTTCCCTCCACGAAGTTTGTTCTAGGTGTGCCGATAAAGGCGGCGACTTCCAGATTTGCAGGGTTTGTGTATACATTTATTGGAGTATCAACCTGTTTCAGTTCACCATTGAAGAAAACAGCAATATGTGTACTCATAGTCAAAGCTTCACTCTGGTCATGAGTGACATAGACTACAGTAGTACCCATCTCCATATGAAGCCTCTTTATTTCAGAGCGCATATCCATTCTTAGTTTTGCATCCAAATTAGATAAAGGCTCATCCATCAGTAGCAGCTCCGGGTCCGATACTATTGCTCGTGCAATGGCGACTCTCTGCTGTTGCCCCCCAGACAGCTCACTTGGATAACGGGCAGAGTATTCAAGAATCTGGAGTCTTTCCAAAGCTTGGTCCACCTTTCTTTTGATCTCTTCTTTTGCTAGTTTTTTAATCCTCAGCCCAAAAGCAACGTTTTCAAACACTGTCATATGTGGCCAAAGAGCATAAGACTGGAAAACCAGGTTAAGCTTACGTTTATCAGGAGGAGTAAAAAAATCTGTTGCAGCATCCACAATCTTCTCATCATTCATTAAAATGACGCCATTTTGTGGGTTCTCCAATCCAGAAAGAACTCTAAGGGTCGTAGTCTTCCCACAGCCAGAAGGACCCAAAAGAGTCATAAAGGCTCCGTCTTCAATTGTAAGGTTCAAATTCTTCAATACATGATTGGAACCATAGTATTTATCGATATTCTTCAGTTCTATTCTGCTCATTTTAACTCCTTCAATTCAGACCACCCACAAGGTCAACTTTACTGATCTTTCCGCCAATCCAATAAGAGCCGAAAGTCAATATGAATATGACGACAGCGATTGCATATGCATATGGTTCATAGTTTTCATTTGTATACATGAATGCCAAATAGGACATGGTACACATCTTAGGTGTGAGGAGAAGGATGACTAGGTCAAGCTCCTTCATGACACCGATGTAGATAAGCATAAAGCCAGAGAAGAACCCACCTTTTGTAAGAGGAAGGATAATCTTTCTAAAGCGATGAAAGAATCCTGAGCCTTCAATAATTGCAGCCTCCTCGATCTCTGAGCTGATCTGCATCATACTGGATGTGCCTGAGCGGGAAGCAAAAGGCAGGTTCTTAACGACACTTATAAGTACAAGAAGTGCAAAGCTTCCATACAAGGCAGGTATTATTCCATGCCTTGTTGCAAACATCGAGATATAAATGGCACCAAAGGCTATGGAAGGAATGAGATATGGGATGAATACCAGCTGCTCGACAAGTTTCCCTGACAGTTTCCTTCTTCCTCTTGATATTACATATCCCAAAAGCTGCCCTATGACCGATGCTATGAAAGACGTAAAGATTACCAACTTAAATGTGCACCATATACTATTCCAGAACAACTTGTTGGATAGTATTCCCGCCTCACCTTCATAGAGGTTAGGCATGGATCCTTCCTTACCAATCCAATAGTGGAGAGAGAAGTTATCGAGGGTAAATATGCCCGGCTTAAGCATAAATGTCTCAACTGTCAAAATAACTAAAGGAAGAATAATCGCAACTATTACGAAGATTAGAAGCAGGGCAAATATCACATGTCTCTTCCATCCAAGTTTTACGACAGTACTTCTACCACCCTTTCCCCCGATTGTTGCATAACTCTTTCTAGCTCCGATCGCCTTCTGGTTAATAAAGATATTCAGAGAAGAGATCACTATCATTATAAGGGCGATAGCATATGCCACTGCCTTACTATTTGCACTATTCTGAGAATAGAGCATAGTGGAGATAGTATAGTAGTTTACTTTCATACCCAGGTATGCCGGGACGCTGAAGGTTCCAATGGACCTGGAGAAAGTAAGGATAAAAGCAGAGAGTACCGAAGGCAACACCAATGGGAAAGTAATCTTTCTCAGGATCAAAAACTTTCCTGCTCCTACCACTTCACCCATCTCTTCCAATTCCGAGTTAATAGACTTCAACGCTGCAGAAACTAATAGGTACGCATATGCATAGTAGTGGAGAGATAAGACAATGATTATTGGAACAGGGCCATAAGCAAGCCAATCGGGAGTATTGATTCCTATCATGGACAAGAACCCGGGAATACCACCAACCCTGCCATTCTTAAAAACAGCAGACCATGCCATAGACATACTCCAGGATGGAAGAATGTATGGAATGACGAACATCAATGAGAAGAACTTCTTTCCCTTTATGTCGGATCTGACCAATAGCCAAGCCATTACTCCACCCATTGTTATGCTGATAATAGAAACAGAAAGTGCAATAAACAGTGAGTTCAACAAAGGCTTATACAAAAGAGATGAACTAAGCTCGGAGAATAGCAGTCTTGTCCAATAATAAAGCGTGAAATCTCCTGGCTTTGATCCTGGTATTCTTCTTACATCCCTCTGCACCACTCTAAATGTTGTTGCAATGATCTCGACAAGAGGAACAATAATCAGGTATGAGAGAAGAATGACTGAAATCAAGACTATGATGTTATAGGGATTGGAAAAATAGTTCTTGATTTTGTTTTTTATTCTTAGCTTTCTTGTGTCTATATCACTTTTCACTTTGTCTTCTCCTCTCCTCTTTTCTATAAACTGTCCATGACAGGGCTAACCCCAATATGGGAGGAACCAGAAGCATGCTTATTCCATATTGAAGAAAGAAAGCCATAGTTTCTCTTTCATCAGACAGCTTAAGTAGAACGAGTATGAATAATGCCACCACAATTCCTGTGGCCCATAGAAAAGCAGAAACAATCATCCCTGGTTTCTTCATACGTCTCATGCAAAGAAGAAATGGGATGATGCAAAGAATCGAAGGGGCTATTACTTCTAATACAGAAGCAACCACAGAAGGTAATGATACAAGGAGATTGTCTAAGGGCCCCATCAAAAAAGATAGAGAAAGGAATAAAGCCATAAAGAACAAAATCGATATGCAGAAAGAAAATAGGAATGGAGATGTCCTCATTCTTCCTTCATCATCATGCATTAGACTATCTACAAACAGCGATAGGTTCGATTTGCCCCTCATCCTCTTTCTCCTGATAAAAAGAGGATAATATGGTTTATTTTTGCTTTGTTTTTAAAAGATTATAACTTTTTGAAAGGTGTTTATACTTTTTGAAACTAGAGAGAGTGGTATCAACAGACGTTGCCATAATAATGAAAGATAGAATCCCTCTCTATTCAGAAGCATTAGGTGGCCGAGACTGGTGTGGCAATATAGTTGAAAACTTCAACCTGCCGATAAACCTGATGTTTGGAACATATTTTACAACAATACAGGGAACAGCTGTCGAAGCGAAAGCAAAGCTGTAATATGATTTACCGTGCCAACAACCATGTGGCACAGCTTTATTCTTTACTTATAGTATATCTCTTCCTTTTTTCACTTTTTCCCTATTTGAAAGAAGCTTTGCTATTCCTTTATCCTTCTTTTCTATTAAGAGACCATTTACAATCAAAGGCAGAACTATCTTCTTTCTGAAATAAGTCGAATCAGAAAGCATTAAATGAGATGCAACCTCGCTATATTTTCTTGGCTCATACATACAGAAAGAGAGAATCTTCTTTGTATTTTTTTCATCCAATCCTTCTACATAAGGGAAAGTAATATCGTCTTCCTCCATTACTCCCTTATTAGTCAAGTCAGGTAGAGTCAAAGTAAAATGGTCGGTATAAGAAGAGACAAAGGGCCTCCATTCGTCATCTTTATCTTTGTAATCTTCCATTATTTTATCAAAACCAGTCCCTGCCGCTTCCATCAATTTGAGAGACACTAAAATATCGCATATAAGGATATTTCTTCTCTTTGAGATAATACTTGATAAATCATAGGTTAATTGGATTTTGTCTTGTAAATAAAACGAACCAGGAGAAGATATTTCAAGTCGATTTGAAAACATATCTATCTGAATCTGTGTTCCTTCAAGACTATAATCTCTGTGAGCAAAAGCATTT
>JALFCJ010000244.1 GCA_022771185.1 Spirochaetales bacterium
GGGGTCACTTGGGGACCAACCTTTTGGACAGCAATTTGAGATAATGGAACTATGATACGGAATACTTCTCCCTCTACAAATTCTGGTTTTCCACCGGAATAGAGCTCTGAATATTTATATGTATTTCTCATTCCAGATCCAAGTTCATCTGCCAGGCCAATCTCCCGAAAAACCTTGGAGATTGGAGGGTTTTTTGAATATGGCTCAAAAGAAGATAGATTAAGAACACCATAACCGTGAGAACGGTTGGCATTTTCTGTGAATAATCTATCCTTTTCAATTACAAGCTTAGCAACATAACCGCTGGAATAATCTCTATGAGCAAGGCTATTAGAGCATATTTCTCTTAGAATATGGTCTCTTGCGCTTACACTTTGAATGCCTTCAAGCACAAATGGATCACTAAGATGCTTTTGACCGAAAGCAATCATACGATCATAACTCTCAATAAGATTTGTTATAATTACATCCCTATCATCATAGCGATCAATATTTTCAACACGTAAAATGGCATCTGTTTTATGCTGAGGCAAAACCGACATTATTGTTGAGTCTTTTCCAAATAAAAGTATTCCAGCAACAGTAACACCTTCTATCTGTCTTTCCGTGTCTTTTAAAATAAGCCCTGCACTACGAAGAAGCTCTTCATCTGACATTTGTTTCCAAGGATGGTTAATTGAACGTATTGATGTCATGCTTCTTGCTCTTTCAATTAGGTCAGAGCGCATATCATCCATTTGAAAACCAGTCACTTTGTTAACAAAATAACTTCCGTTTTTTCTAGCATATAATTTGTATACCAAATCCGAGTTGTCTGTAATATCGATATCTGATTCATGGTTACGATCAAAAATTCTGCCATGATGACGACAAACTTGGCTTCCGGATGGTACTTCTATAACAATGACTACTAGTCCATTTATAGTGCATATTTCAGGCTGAAGATAAAGGGGTGGATAGATTTTCTGAGCGTTATTAATCGAAGTCACAAAATCTTTCTTCATCCGATCTACAGCATCTGGAGAAACTCCCGTGATTTCTCCATCATCTTTTACGCCGAGGAGTATTATACCACCATCTCTATTTGAAAATGAACAGACAGTATCATAAACATCCTTTGTAATCTCTCTTGTAGCTTTTTTAAACTCTACATGTAAACTTTCGCCACCATTAATTATCTTCAGGAGTTCACCTTCTGTCATAGGATTATATTTCCCCTCTTTTTATTTGTTCCATACAATAATTATATGTGTATATTTGTACCTTATCAAATTTAATTGAAGTTTTACACGACATTCATTATCTTCGTATCAGGCATGAAATATTATCAATTACACAACCCAATCCTGTTCCTCTAGTTTCCAAGGGATCCACTCAATTGAATTTATCAGTTCTTCAGGATTGTCTTCTGTACTAAGAGTTACCTTCTTTACGATGTCATATTTATCACCAGGAAGAGAGAAATACATTGGACGCATCCAATAATCATGGGGAGCGATACATACATATCCCTGCTCTTCAATCATCTTATCTATATTGCCGCTGTTATATAGCGTGACTGGTATTCCCAGTCCATGAAGAGAAAGAAATGCTCTTACTTGATCTCCTACACAACACTCTTCATTTCCTCCGATGTACCACAAAACCCCATCGTCCTTTATTTCTGGTTTAAGAGAGATTCTTGTAACACTTGATCCGTCGATTAGATTAAAATAATGGCCTCCCATCCTCTGTTTTTCGTTGTATTTCATCCACTTTAGAAAGGCATCATAGCTATCTCTATTAAAGGAAGAAAAGTCAAAACAACTGGTTCTTTTTGCACTATCAAAATACCTATCTATTTCTTCTTTATCATCAGTTTGTTTTACTGCACCAATTGCAGTCTTATAAATATAAATTAGTTCATTGATACTCGTCTTCTTACCTTTCTTAGCTTCTGTCTCACCCATTCTATATAGCGAGACAAAACTATTCTTCTCTTCTTGAGTAAGATTATCGAGAATATGATTCCAGTACTCATTTTCTACCCTACTATATGTGGATACAGGTATTATTCCTGCCCTTCGAGTAAGCTGAAGAGTTGAATTAAGGGTAGTCTCATATGTTCCATCTTCTATCATCTTCATACTATCTTTTGTTGCTAATAGTATTTCTTCCAAAAGTGGCCCGATAATACTTGAGTAATCACCATCAGCAATATATTGAGCTTCTTCATACTCAATAATGATGTAGTTATTATCAATTGAGAAAAACTTACATAGTAGTTTTCCATCTCTATCTATATTCTTTCTTACTGATAGTTTATACCAAGGAAGAGAGTAAGAGAATTCAGATTTATAACCTTTTTTCAAGCTCTCTTGTGCCTCCAACCACTCTTCTTCACTCTCATAATCTTCTCTTTCGCCTATCCAGTAAGCTATATATTCTTCCATTGTAGGCGGAGTAGGACGAATCCAAAGAATACAGTATTTATCATTATCGTCACTTTTCATTATGGGAGTAAGAAGCTCAAATATCTCCTCATAGAGCTTCTGTACTTCATCAGAAACAGGATAAAGTTCATCCATTTTGGAATACACCATTCTGTGTGATTGTCTATATATCATGTTCATAACATAAATATAATAGTTTCATAATAAAGAAACAATTATTATTTATCAAATTATATCACAAACACATGACAACTATTAATACTATAAAGAGACCATTCCTAATCTGGATGGCCCCCAATTATCATTCGAGTCTCTCTCGTTCCCTTTTGATCAAAAGAGAAGTCTTAAGCCTCAAAGTAACGAAGAAATATACTATTGAAAGAAGGACGATCAATCCCCCGATTCCTAGTGCCGTCAAATATGCAGCATCTTCCATTCCTTCCATTTCCCAAGATGAATAAACCATCTTACTTATGGAAGCTACAGGTAGGCTGGAAAGAAGAGGTACAACAAGAGGCAGCAAGAAGAATACTAATGTCTCGATTCCTATTACCCTTGTTCTTCCTTCCCTATCGATGCCTAAGCTACGCAGTATATTCATTCTTGTCTTATCTTCGTTGATACTAGAAAGGGCTTTTACCGAGAGTATAGCCAAAGCTAGGGATGTAGAGACAGATGAGACAAATAGCATTGCTATTATGAGGACACCAGAGCTGCTGTTGGCCTCATACTTTGCCTCGTCTCGACTCCATACCCTGTCACCTTCCCCTCTCTCATTTCTTAAGGAGAGATAAAAACTCATAGGTTCCAGAGACGAAGAGAGAGCATCTATTACAAGTGCTTTTCTTTCTTCCTTCATGGTATTGATTGCACTATCAGGAAGGACAAAGACCATGTATTTATCATGGAAATCAGGATAAATATATGAAGAAGAGATACATGAGTACTCTCTACCTTCTATTTCCACATCAGGAAACAATACGCCATCGATCATCTCTCTATATCTAGACGCCACGATATAACCATTATCGCCCAAATTTACTCTTTCTCTTCCAAAGCCTTCAAGAAGATGATTAAAGTCACTTTCCTTCATAAAGGTATCCTTAATCTCCATCTCTTCCCAGCCTTTTATATTTCTTCCGAAATCTCCTTTACCGTTGGAGTAGAGATAGTATTCATAGGTATCTACTATTCCCAACTCTTTCTCTGTCAAATCTCTAACTTTTGAGAAAAAAGCATCATTTTCTATGTTCGAGTAAGCCATAACTGAATATGGGACACTCTTATCTATATCCATCTCATTAATAACTTTCTCTGTTACAGAAATATTGCTGGCAATAATAGAGAGCAGAAATAGAATAGAAAGTGTACCGATTAGAAGGGAGTTTGAAGTGGCTTTGCTCTGTAGATCCCTAACTATTACACTCCCCATCCCCTTTCTCATAATCATTTTTGAAGAACAGAGTAGAGAGAACAGAGTCTTTGAAAGAGTGAAGTGAAAGATAAAACACAGAATAAAACAGAGAACCAAAAGCATGAGGATACTCAACCCGCTTCCATCTCCCATAAGACTCATTTTCATAGCTCTATAAGTAACGAAGAATGATAAAACCATAAGGATACCGGAGAGTATAAGGACAAAAACCCATACTCTAATATGTCTTACTGTTTTCTCACTCTTTCTGGGTGAAAGGAGAGAAGATATAGTCTCTTTATTTATATATCTAAGGCTAAAGAAAGAAGATAGGGTGAAGATAATAACTGCTGTTATAAGTGAAGTCAGTGTAGCTTTAATGGATATAAAAGAGAATGTGAATGATATATCCATTATCCTCATAAGGATATTCATTAGTATCTGGAACACTACTATTCCAAATAGAAAACCTACAATGAGTGCCAATAATGATATTATTGCCGTCTCTACAATAAAAAGCCTCATTACTTCTTTTCGCTGCATACCAAGAGTCAGGTAAAGCCCAAACTCTCTTGATCTTAGTCTCACCATAAAGGCAGATGTATAACCAAGGACGACGGCAGAAACAATAGAAACCAACACAACAGAGAAGTTCACCATTGTAGAGATGTCATTATACTCAGATGTGATTGCAGAGAGCTTATCTGAATAAAGCATATTCTCCACAGCAAAAAGCATAGAGACTGTGAATGCTATGGTTAGAAAATAGAGAGCGTAGCTTCCAATCTGACGCCTGACGTTTCTTTTTGCGATTTTAAAGACCATACTCATCGCCTCCAAGGACCTTTAATGTCGAGAGTATGTCTCCGTACATTTCTTCTCTGCTCTTGTCACCTTTGTAGAGAGTATTCCATATCTTTCCGTCTTTCAGGAAAACCACACGGGAAGCAAAGGAGCCCACAAGAGGATCATGTGTAACCATCAAAATAGTTGATCCCAGCTCTCTATTCATCTTCTCAAACAGATCCATGATTACTCTAGTATTCTTGCTGTCCAAAGCTCCTGTAGGCTCATCTGCCAGAATTAGGGAAGGAGATGTAGATGTAGCTCTGGCGAGAGCTGTTCGCTGTCTCTCTCCTCCGCTTAGCTCTCTAGGATACTTCTTTAATAGCTTCTCTATTCCAAGAATTGAAGATGAACGGGAGAGGATATCTTCTTTCTCTTTCTCACTTCTCTTCTGAAGATGAAGAGGAAGAAGAATATTCTCCTCCACTGTGAGAGTATCCAAGAGGTTATAGTCCTGGAAGACAAAGCCTAGCTTATCTCGTCTGAACACAGCCCTTTCTTTCTCGTTCATCTCAGATAGCTTCTCTCCATCGAGAGATATGTCGCCAGATGAGGGTTGCTCGATAGTTGCTATGACAGATAACAGCGTAGACTTACCTGAGCCTGAAGCGCCCATTATGGCTACAAACTCACCCTTATACAATTCGAAGTCTACTCCGTTCAGAGCCTTGACTACACTATTACCGTTTCCATAATACTTTGTAACATTATTCAAAGAGAGTATTTTATCCATTTCATTTCTCCTCTCTAGAGAATAAAAGAAAGAGAAGCAAAAACAGTTTTCATTAATCTTTCTTTTTCTTACATTTCTGTAAGATTTGAATTCGAAAACCTAAAAACAAAGTTAGTTCCCTTCCCTTCTTCCGATTCAATAGAGAAATTGATAGATAGGCTTCTGGATATTTCTTTTACAATATATAAGCCCATACCGCTACCGTTGCGGTCTCTCCACTTCTCTCCCACGTAACCTTTTTCTGTAACACGATTTATCTCATTCTTTGGTATTCCTGGGCCATTATCGCTAAGCGCAAGATAGTTATCAGAGAGAGAAAAAGTAAGTAAAGAAGAGGGAGCATACTTCGAGGCATTGACCAAAAGCTGCCTAAGAATAGAGGTAAGAAGAATGTGATCTGTATAGGCTTCCCCTTCACCTTTTATTTCAATTCTGTTGTTTTTAGCTATCAAGAGAACCATCTCATCTCTTACTGCTTCCATAGCCATAGACCGTAAATCTGTTCTCTTGATGTTCTTATCTTGGTGGATGTTATCAAGCCTAGAAAGGGAAAGCACAGTCTCCGTGATATTCTCAGCATTCTTTATCTCTCTCTTTAGTTTTGACTTATCACCACCGTTATCGAGAATAAGAGAGAGAGCAGAGAGCGGCGTCTTTATTTCATGTACCCAGTTTTCAATATAGTCCCGATAATTCTTACTCTCTTTTTCTTTCTCTTTTATTACAGATATGGCTGAAGAAGATATCTCTTTCATCAAGAGGTAATACTCATAGGAAATAAGATCAGACGGTGGTGATATTACTTCCCCAATTAGATACTTATCATCCATCTTTGAAATAGTTTTCTTCAAATCTTCGATTCGTTTTTTATACTTGTTATATGAGATGTATAAAGAAATTATCCCCAGTAATACTCCACTAGACAACATTACCATAATAAAGGCAAATGAAGAGTCGGAAAGAAACAGAAAGAGTGCGAAGAATATAAGAAAGAGAGAATAAAGAAGTATCAGGTGTAATTTCTCAAATACATAAGAAGAAAACTTCATATCCTGTACCCTACACCTCTTACAGTTTCAATAAAATCTCCCGCTCCTATCTGAGAAAGCTTTTCCCTAAGTCGGTTTATATTTACATAAAGCGTGTTGTCATCGACATATATTCCTTCAGACCAGAGATCCTCGACTATCTCATCTCTAGTGGCCAGACCCCTTTTTATAAGGGAAAGAAGTATTCTCATTTCATTTCTGGTCAGATCCACTTCTTTCTCTTTAAACTCCGCCTTCATCTCACCTTTTTTTACTGTCAACCCCTTTACCGAAGGATCAGGAGACTCAGACTTTAATAATCTTTCAATGCGGGCAATAAGGATGGCGGAGTTAAAAGGGCTTATAGATATAGTCGTCGCCACCTACGGCAAAACCCAATAGTTCATCTTCAGGAGTGTTACGTGCAGTAAGGAATATTACAGGCACTTTTGATTTCTCCCGAATCTTTCTGCAGATGGAGAATCCGCTCTCTCCTGGGAGATTCACATCCAACAGCACCAAGTCGTAGGGTTCCTCTTTCACAGGAATAAAACCATTTCTTTCCAGAAGGATATATATTTCCTCCCTTAGCGCCTCGTCGTCTTCAACAACCTTTATTCTCTTCATACTTACTCCTCTATTAGGATAACAATATAAAGAGAAAAACAAAACATTTGTTTGCTTACGAAATTTATTATAATACCCGAATCCACCGGGCATCGATTTATAGCACTGTATATTTTCCTGCCTCTGCCTTTTTTGAAGCTTATAGTTAGTGAGAGGCTATAATGGAAGCATATGATTCTTTAATAATATCATCACGCCACTGGATGCTTATCTATTCTCTCATCATATGGTAATGGTATTCTAATTACGTAGTAGTGTTAAACTGACCATCTCCTATATCAATTCAACTCATTTCACATATTCTTTTAAATAATCAGCCCAGAAGGCATTCCCTTTTTCACTGAAATGAACACCGTCATCAGCCATGTATTCCTTTATTCCACTTCCATCAGATTCATTCA
>JALFCJ010000155.1 GCA_022771185.1 Spirochaetales bacterium
TAGGCTCATATGAGAAACCTTTTTCTTTTGAAAAGCTCTCAAAGAGATTATTCTTTGTGCTTTTTTCAAGTAAACCAACTCTCATTCCATCATAAGTGGAATAATCCTTGGACACGATTCTATCGTTTCCATCTTTCGTAGTTAATATTGTATAATTTGAACCAATGGCATTTTTGGAAAACTCAAACCGACTCTCTCTGTATGGTGTCTTGGCGGCAGAAGTGAGGATATCGATATCGCCATTTTCCAACATATCCTGCATTTCACTCCAGCTCTTGTCATATCCTACATATTCAAAGGTATAAGGAAGATACCTGGAAAGTTTTTGTAATAGATCGTATCCATACCCACTTTTCTTTCCATCTTCGTCAATCATGTGGTAACCATCCATATGGAAGAATCCGACTCTAACAACTTCTGCTTTTATCGTATTCATCGAGGAAGAAAGAATAATGATAGAAAAGACAATGAGAATAATCTTAAAAAGAAGAGACAGATAAAAATAATTGTTGTTTGTATTCTTGTCTTTCCTCACTTTTGTATCATCCTCTTTCATTTCAAATAACACTAACAGAAAAGAAAAGATTATTCTTTATCAGAATTTGAAATGTAAAAAAATGCTAATGGAAAAGTATAACAATTATAATACAAAACTTGTAAATGAACAGGAAAGAAATAGATTACTTTTATTGTCTACTTAGAACATTAGTGGCTTTTATTTCATCTTTTTTTCTAAGGAAAAGAAATCAAAACCAGTTGTGATACAGCCTCCTAGAGCAACATTTCTACATTTTGAGGGATTTATGCGTTCTATATATTGCATTGTCATTCATTCAGTAAAAACTATATATAAGAGGATTTGATCGATGAAGTTGCGAAATCAGAAAACATGACAGTTGAAGAGTTTCTGAAGGAGAAAGAGAAATACGAGAAAGAGTCTCACTGAGCATAGATATTCAATTTGAATAGATCGGCAGCATAGCTTTGGTGTTATGTTGCCGACTGTAGAAAACTACTAACAACTACCATCTACTCTTTTAGATAGATTCAAGACATCTGATCACTACATCAGCAAGCATATTGTGACCATCATCGTTAAAATGCAATCCATCAGGAGCATACTTATTTCTTTCCACTTCATTCTTTGGATCAATCTTTAACTCCTCTGAGAGGTCAAAGACATAGAAATCAAAAAGAGGAGCAGTCTTTTTGATTATTTCTGTATACTCGTAAAGATAGTGTTCTTCCCTATCCTCTGGTTTTTCTTCAATGAGAGAAAAGCCTTCATCACAAAAACAATGTGCAGGCGTAAAGAAAACATGGATAGCATTTGGATATAACTCACATATATTATCCATCAAATAATATACGCTACCACAGAATGTTTCTCGTCCTTTATCTCCAAACCTACCTATTGGAGCATCCCCGTGAAGATAGTCGTTTATTCCACCATAGACAATGATAATATCTGCACTTTTATCCATATCGAAAGATCTGGCACAGAAATCCTGGTCATATCTGGCCTTCTGGGATGGATGACGTTGATAAGCTATCCTCGTTCCGCCGATGCCGTAGTTATTTACTTTCTTTAGCTGGCTTTTTCTTTTGATCACATTATCATATCTGTTGGCTTCAACATCACTTACACCACAGCCTTCAGTTATGCTGTCTCCAAGAAAATTAATAGTCTTACCCTTAAGATCCATAAACTACCTTCTATAAACATTTGGTATATTAAATCTCAGAAATGTATTCATCAACAAAAACAATGATACTTTCTCCTTATCTTTATATCCTCATGCATATACTCACAAAAATTGAGTATTAGTAAAATATAATTCTTATTAGTTAACTAACAATCAATTGTCTTTAAGCTCTAGGTCGATATACTGAATATAGATATATCACGAAGGATAGCAAGAATGACAATTGGTGAAGTTATCAAAAAAAATAGAAAACAAAAAGGAATGACACAGGAGGAGATGGCAACAATTCTCGGTGTAACCACTCCTGCAGTAAACAAATGGGAAAGAGGCAACACTTTACCGGATGTGGCTTTACTTGCACCTATTGCAAGGCTGCTCAGTATCAGCACTGATGAGTTACTGTCCTATAAAGATAATCTCACAGACGAAGAGATTAACCAATACTTACATATGGTTCAGGAAGACTTGAAAAACAAAGACTTTAATGATGTATTTCTTTCTGTAAAGAAGAAAATCGAAGAGTATCCTAACTCTGATAAACTTATCTGGCAGGCAGCAATTATCCTTGATTCCAAGCTGATGGTCTCGGACCTCATAGATAAAGACACTTATGAAAATACGATATTACAGTGGTATGAAAGATGCCTGGACTCAGAAGACGAAAGAATACGAAAGGAGGCTGCAGACTCTCTATACCATGTATATATCAGGAAAGAAGATTATGAAAAAGCAGCTCATTATTTGAAATATTTCTCTTTCGATAATCCAGAGCGAAAACGAAAAGAAGCTCTAATAAAGAGTAAAACTGGAAAAAGAACTGAGGCCTATCGATTATATGAGGAGTTGCTATATGCAGGCTACCAACGAATGCAGTTGGTATTGAATGATCTACGTATCCTATACATGGAAGACGATGATCATGAAATGGCAAGAAAACTAGTTGAGGTTTCATCATCGATTGCATCAGCCTTCGAAATGGGGAAATACAATGAAATCTCTGTAGGTCTAGATGTTGCAGCTTGGGAAAAAGATGTGGAATGTACAGCGCGTATTATGAGAGAAATACTGGAGAGTGTTGATACAATTGGTGATTTTACATATTCCAAGCTCTATCAACACATGTATTTGAAGTCTGTTGCCCCTAGTTTTACAGCAGAGTTGAAGAAGGAGCTCTTAAAGTCCCTAAACGATGAAACATTTGACTATATGAATGGAAACGAAGAGTGGAATAAGCTGAAAATGGATACTAATAATAAACAGTGAGTAACGACTTTTATCAGATGCTGCAAATTCGTCCTATCTTAGATATAGGAGGAAAGATGAACAAAGAAGACAGATACTACAGAAACCTATGTGGGAAACCGGTAATCGCGACACTGCGATTCACGAAACTGAAGTTCATTGCATTCTATGCTTTCCATGAAGTCCATGATGACTATGATGACAACCCTTCCCTTTCATATTATGAGTTTGAACCTTATCTTTTCAGCGGATATGAGATTGTAGATGTCGACGACATTCTCATCTACAACATTGAGCCTTTTGATCCAAATACAATGGATATTGAACCTCTGGATTATAACAAGATGACGGAGGAAGAAAAAAGGGAAGTAAAGAGCCTCTATGACAGAGGATATGTTTTTACGAGGGGAATACTTCCGGGGAAATTACGTACTATACCATATGATAAATATCATTCTAGAGGCAATCTAATGATTGACTGACAATGTGCTTATAAGTGCCAACCTTATTTAAGAAAGAGATTGAACTATTCCACCATCAGTCAACATGGCACAAGTGGCAAAAACATATACTCACGAAAAAATATAAGATGGAGGGGATATACGAAAAAGAGAACAAAGCCTCTTTGAGTATTTTCACTGATTAGCACCATCAATTTCATCTTCAGCACCACCTGTTTCACCGATAGCACCTCCACCAATAAAAAAATCAGTTTCACATCAGCACCACTTAGAATGAATCAGCATAAGCTGAAATTCTATTTAAGGAGGCTGTAGATGGCCAAACGAATCGATATGAGGGCAATTCTTGAAGGGTACTTCAGCGGATTGTCCTTCAACAACATCGCAAGCACATGGCATGTATCCAAGCATTCAGTGAAGGATGTGGTGTTGTTGGCGAATCTAAAGGACTATACATTCATTGTAAAGAAGGCAAACTTCAAATACCCGACCATATGCGCCAACAGCATATACTACCTTCCCGAAAGAAGTCTTCCGAAGGAACTCATACTCAATCTGGACACCTGCAACTTCATAGGACATGCCACGGACATTGCTATATTCGGAGTTACCGGGAGTGGCAAGTCATACCTGTCTTGCGCCTTAGGCAAGGCGGCCTGCATGAAAGGCAAGAGAACTCTCTTCTATAGAATGCAGGACCTGTTCCTGGATTATGACTGTATAGAGACTTCCTTGCAGAGAAAGAAGTTCCTGAAAAAGTTGGCGAACTACGACCTTTTGATCATCGACGAATGGCTGGGCGACTCGCTGAACGAAAAACAGCTGAGCTTCATCTATGAGTTGGTGGAGAAAAGAACCGAGGTCCATTCAACCATTTTCTGCGGACAGTTCGCACCCAAGGAGTGGTATGCTAGACTTGGATCGTCAAGCAAGACCGAATCTATATTGAACAGAATCTTCTCAGGCCTATGCAAGGTAGACTGTGGCGACTTCAATATGAGAGAATACCTCTCCTCTAAAAAAATGATCATCTGAGGGTGGTGCTCAAGATGAAACTGGCACCGGTGCTGTTGTTGAAACAGACGGTGCTATTCCGTGCAAATATTCAGCCTCTTTCAAGCCTTCTATATATTTTCGTTATATGGTCTAAACAGGGGAAGAAGAAGTGTTTACTTTTTTATTTCTATGAAGTTTTCACATACTTCTGATTATGACTTCTAGGCTTATCTGGAATAGTCATTTGGATTTGTCCACTCTCAATCAAAGGTCTAAGATAAACTCGTGAGAAGTTCTTAGAATCCTTATACCCACAATATTGCATTATTTCTGCTTTTGATCTTGGTTCTTTACAAAACTCCAAAATACCCGTTTGGGTGCTCACTTGGGGGGTCACTTGGGGGGTCACTTGGGGGGTCACTTGGGGGGGCACGTGGGGAC
>JALFCJ010000296.1 GCA_022771185.1 Spirochaetales bacterium
CCTTGTTCATACAGATGACTTTCGAGAAGGATTCTTTGAAGAGATGTGCCGAGGCTCTGGCCATCAATACCTCAACCGCCTTCTCTATGAGGCACAAGCTGATGTGCTATCTGGAGTCCAAGACTGAGACCACAAGGCTCGGGAGCGACGTACAGCTTGACGAGAAGTTCGTGAAGACCGAACACCTCAACAGATATGCTTCAATGTTCTCAGTATCCTAGAATCTAAGGGATATGAGATCGGACAGAGATAAGCTGTACAAGACTGTATTCTCCTATGCCAGGGAATATTCCGAGGTAATAAGAAACACTGAAATTGCTGGAAGAAACGTTTACATGCCGGAGGACATACTATGGAGGGCTTTTTGATCTTACCCCCTAAAGGTCACTGATTCTCGAATATGCAATAAAAAGATTCATTTGTTTGTATGAAGTGCATTTTCATTTATAATAACTATCATGAAGATTGAACAATTAAGGCAATTATTAGAAATACAAAAAACAGGTTCTTTTAACCAGGCTGCTGCAAATTTGTTTACTACACAGCCGAACTTATCTCTCTCAATGAGAAATCTGGAGGATGAACTAGGGTATCCTCTTTTTGTACGAAGCAATAAAGGTGTTACTATGACTGCTCTAGGAGAGAGATTTGCAAAGTATGCGTATACTACTCTTTTCCAATTTGATCAACTTTCCACCTTAAAAAAGAATGGCAAGAGTTCAAATGCTATTTCTCTTTCTGTTTCGTATAACCGTTCTCGTTATGTAGTTGAGATGATTGCAAAAATGTATGAAAAACATCGGCTTACAGGAGAACAAATAAGAATGGAACTCTATGATGGCGATAGAGATGACATAATTAATAGAGTATATAAAGGGGATTCAGAGATTGGGTTCATAGGTCTATGGCAACATAATAAAAAAGCCACAATGACACAGATACAATCAAAAGGTCTTGAATTCCATTGTCTTGGTATTCTCCCTGTCACGGTGTCGGTTGGAAAGGCAAACCCTTTATACTCTCTTCCTGAAGGTACACTATTAAAACCAGAAATGCTAAAACCATATACTCATGTTTTTTATGAAGAGCTTGATTGTAAGTTTTATAGTGGGATTACAAAGGATTTAGGGATTCTTGATTACGCAGGGGAGGTGATAGTAAATGATAGATCTGCTCTTCATGAAATTTTAGATACAATCCCTTCTTTTGCCATAACTGGGACAAATAGAAAGGCTTACAAAACCTCAAATTATTATCCAACCACCAGATGTTTCGATATTGAAGGATCTCCAATAATGTTTGAAAGTGGTTGGATAAAAAGCAGGGACTATGTACCGTCCTCTCTAGTAAATGAATTAATAGGGCTTATAAAACAATGTCATTAATTTATTAATCAAGACGAATAAATCCTACATCACCTTTTATTTCTATTTTTGTGCCAAAAGGCTTGCTGAGTGTACTCAAATGTTCCAGAATGGATTTATCGTGAGAAAGACTCGGTAGGCCTCTTCTGCACCTAGGTTTTTCCATATCTAACGTTATTGGATACAGTTTTATTTCTTTTATCTTTCCCTCTTCGGCAGAAAAAGAAGCCAACACCGATTTCCAAATGTTTGGTTGTACAACAAAGCCTGAAGTTTCGTTTTTACTTCTATTATTCATGTATAAACCAACTGTCGTATTAAAGGCCATATTTGCATTCTCATATGCATCAGAAGGTTGAAGACTTACAGTATCTGATTCAAAAAGAAAGTTTCCCATGCTATAAAAAATCGGCTTACCTTTATAAATCTCTATTCCTCTTAGTTCATGTGGACCATGACCAATTATAGCATCAGCACCAGCTTCAATGCATCTATGACAGAATTCAATACAGAATTCCGCTGGGTTTAATATATCTGTTCCAGAAAATTCATGAGAATGAATACTGACCAAAACATAATCAGCTTGGGTCTTACCCTCAATGATTGCTTTTTCTATTCTTTCAAGGTCTTTTTTGTTTGTTACTGTCGAAATATGATTATTACTATCTTCCTTGAAATATGTACCGTTAAAGTAGAAATCATCAGGGTTGTCTGGCAATGCAAAACCATTTTTTATTGTTAATTCGTGGCTTGCATTTACGCCCGTCTTATCCGCAATTTCTCTTAATGTGTCCAAATAGTTTTTTTCTACATAAACAGTTTTTTTGTATCTTAGTGGATTAAGACCTGGACGACCTGTCATTGATAGGCTCTGATTCCCGGCATTAGAGCCTGGAGAAAAGGTTGAAGATGTTGCTATCAAAGCAACTCTAGCATCAGATGTTTCTAAATAAGCAGGCTGAGATGCTTCAAATAGGTTTTTTCCTGTTCCTGCAAACACAAAACCGTTTTCCTTCAGATGTCTGATTGTTTCCAAAACTCCATCTTGACTATAGTCTGTAGAGTGATTGTTTGCAGTGTTTAAAAGGTTGAAACCTAATTCTTCGACATTATCCAGCATTTGGGGTTCTGCCATAGCCCATGTTCCTCCAGAAAATGCTGATGGATGGCAGTCCCCTGTGTGAATAGTTGTTTCCAGATTCACAAAGCGAATATCATGCTCCAAGATCAGGTCTCTTATTTCATTAAAGCCCTCATATTTCTTTTCAGGTAGTTTCCTTGTGACAAACATATCTCCTGCTGCAATAAAAGAGCATTTCTTCGTCATTTTGAACTCCTCCTTTTATACTTCAAAATGGTCAAAAATTAGTGCCCATCCCATTTTCATGCCTGGAACAAGGCTTGATATTTCTAGGAATTCTTCTCGTGTATGTAATCCCTCTCCGATATAACAGCCTATTCCTATTGATGGGATTCCTTTAGACAGAGGAATATTGCAGTCTGTCGAGGCAAATCCAAATTCTGCATTTTCACAAAAATATTCCTTTATTACTTCTTGTGCTTTTGAATCTAAGAGAGCTTGTTTTTCGGCATTTACAGCGCTTCCGCACGGTCTATCTCCAACGAGAGTCTCTTTTATTTCTATCCCTTTTTTCCTATAGAAATCTAATGCAGAACAGAGATGTTCTTCCATGATTTCGAGGTTTTCTTTTCTGTCTGATCGTATTTCATATAGTATTTCTGAATGCTGTGCAATTGTGTTTACAGATGTTCCACCGGATATTGTTCCGACATTGAAGGTTGTTTTTCCTCCTTCTGGTACTTTTATGTCATAGAGGGAATTAATTAGAGAAGCCATATACGCAATAGCGTTTCTATTGCCAAATTTAGCGTAGGAATGACCACCTTCTGTAAATATTTCTATTTTGTGCCTCTTTGAGCCTACAGCCCCATTTGTTACTTTACAATTGCATCCATCAAAGGAGTGGAAGTAAGTTATCCTTTCACCAAAGTCCTCAACAATTTTCCTTGATCCTTTTAAGTTTCCTAATCCTTCTTCCCCTGAATTTATTACAAGAAGCACTCCATTATCTTTTGTTTTTAATTTATGCTCATATATATATTTAGCTGCTATTAGTATTACAACTAAGTTTGCTGTATCATCTCCCACTCCGGGGCAATATAGTTTCCCGTCTTTTTCAGATATTGGGAGATCTGTAGTGTCTGGGAAAACCACATCACTATGCGCCATGAATACGACAATATCATTATTATTTTCACAGTTTATGGGTATGACTACATTAAGAGCAGAATCAATATAAACATCTTTTACTCCATTTTCTCTAAGCCATTTTAAACAAAACTCTGCTCTTTTCTCTTCATGATTGGATGGGGAGGGGATTACCGCTATTGTTTTTAAAAGGTTTAAGGAATACTCCCTGTTATCCTCAATATATTTTTCTATTTCTGGTTTTAGTTTAAGCATTATTTCACCTTTTATTCAGTCTGTTGCTTGGAAAATAAGTGGCAAGCAACCAAATGATTCTTTTCTGTCTCGATTAAAGGAATATCCTTTCCTTTACATTCTTCTGTGGCAAAATCACATCTTGAAGCGAACCTACATCCTGGTTTTGGATTAATCGGATTACTTACTTCTCCTTTAATTAATGTAGGTCTATGTTTTTCTTCATATATTTTTGGTACTGGTATCGCGGATAGAAGTGCCTTGGTGTACGGGTGCATCGGTTTGGAGAACAAGACATCTGAACTTGCCTTTTCAACGCATTGTCCTAGATACATTACCATAATGTCGTCAGAAATATGTTTAACGACACTCATATCATGAGTAACGAAAATATAAGTAAGCTTTCTTTGCTCTTGAAGATCCATAAGGAGATTTAGTATCTGTGCCTGAATAGAGACATCGAGAGCAGATACTGGTTCGTCACAAACGATAAACTTTGGATTAAGTACCAGAGCTCTTGCGATACCTATTCTTTGTCTGCGCCCTCCATCTAACTCATGTGGATATGCGTCCCTGAATCTCAAGTCTAACCCAACTGTGTCCATTATATTGAGTACGGCTTCTCTTATTTCTTTCTTGTTTCTATATACTTTGTTTACAATTAAAGGATCAGCGATTAATTCTTCGACAGTTAGTCTTTGGTCTAGGCTTGAATATGGGTCTTGGAAAATCATTTGCATATTCATGCGAGCCTTTCGCAACTCTCTTTTATTAAGAGAGGCAATGTTTTTTCCTTCAATAAAAACATCTCCAGATGTTGGCTCTGTTAATCTGAGGATTGTTTTTCCTAGAGTGCTTTTTCCACACCCCGACTCTCCAACAATTCCTAATGTCTTTCCTTCGTCGATAGTGAAGGAGACATCTTCAACCGCATGAAGGATTCCATTCTTAGTCTTAAAGTATTTCTTTAAGTTTCTAACTTCTACCAAAGGAGTATTTTTTTCTTCCATATTATCTTTTCTCCTTTTCTGAGTCATAAAGATGGCATGCCACAATATGGGTACCGGATGTGATGTTTGTAGGTTCGTTTTCTTTGCATATTGGCATGCAATGTGGGCATCTTGGATAGAATTTGCAACCAGTAGGCAGATTAGCAGGATCAGGCATTAACCCATCAATAGGGTGAAGACGGGATGATTTTGTCTCAAGGTTTGGTAAAGAACCGAATAACCCCTCAGTATAAGGGTGTCGCATTTCCTTGGAAAAAATATCCTTGACAGTTCCCGTTTCAATGATTTTTCCTGCATACATAATTGCAACTCTGTCACACATTTGAGCAACAATTCCAAGATCATGAGTTATCAAGATCATTGAAGTTCCAAACCTTTCCTTAAGATTCTCTATCATAGCCAGAACCTGGGCTTGTATTGTTACATCAAGGGCTGTTGTGGGCTCGTCAGCAATAATGAGATCCGGTTCACAAACCAAAGCGATGGCAATCATTACACGCTGTTTCATCCCCCCTGATAACTGGTGAGGGTAGTCATCTTTTCTTTCTTTTTGTATTCCAACAAGTTGTAATGTCTCATCAACCTGTTTTTCAAGTTCTTCTTTTGTTAAGTTTTCTTTGTTGTGAAACTTTAATGCTTCTGCTATTTGGTCTCCAATCCTCATTATAGGATTAAGTGCCGACATCGGGTCTTGGAAGATGATTGAAATTCTTTCACCTCTGATTCCATGTTGCATCAACCCATCTGAGATTTTTAAAAGATCCATATCATCAAACATAATGGATCCTGACGTTACTTTAGCGGTTCTTTCAGGAAGTAGCCTTAGAATAGAGTATGCTGTTGTACTTTTTCCTGCTCCTGTTTCCCCTACAATACCTAGTGTCTCTCCCTTTTGGAGATTAAAGTCAATGCCATTTACTGCATGAATGGTTTCATTGCGTGATGTATAAATAATAGATAAGTCTTTTACATCCAGTAGTGTTTTTTTATCTGCCATGATAATACCTCTAATCTCTAAGTCTTGGGTCAAGTGCGTCCCTCAATCCATCACCTATTAGATTGAAGGCAAGTGCTGTCAACATGATTGCGATTCCTGGGAATAATATTGTATGTGGTGCAATTTGCATGTATTCGCGTGCTTCGCTTAATAAAACACCCCATTCTGGAGTAGGAGGCTGAACGCCTAGTCCTATGTATGACAAACTCGACACCTGCAAGGTAATTGCTGAGAGGTTAATTGTAAGATCTACAATAATAGGTCCTAATGCATTTGGCATAACATGTCGGGTAATTAATTGCCAGTCGTTGCTACCATATGCTCTTGCTGCTTCAATATCATCTTTTCCAACAAGCAGTAGCATTATTGCTCTGGCAGATCTTGCTGCACCAGGTATTCTCGAAATCATCATTGCGATTACTAGGTTAGGCAATGATGTGCCTAATGCGGCAACTACTGCAAGGGCAAGAAGTGTTCCTGGAATAGCCTGGAAAACATCAAGTATTCTCATTAGAATACCATCAACATATTTCGTATAGAATGCGGCCAAAGCTCCTAGAATTGCTCCAAATGCTTGAGCGAATAAGGTGGCAGGGAGTGCAATTATCATTGTGAATTTTGCACCATGAATTACTCTGGTAAAAATATCCCGCCCATAACCATCTGTTCCGAACCAATGCTTTGCACTTGGCCCTTGCAGTCTTTCTGATACATTATTTTTTATTCCATATTGATAAGGGGATATTTGTTCTGCAAAAATGATTACCAATAACAGGACGACGAGAATAGCTACGCCTATTAATGATACTTTATTCTTTGAAAATCGATATAAAACATCCTGAAAATTGGACATTCGTTTCTTTTCTTTTTTCATTTTTTGCCTCCTTTTGAATATCTGGCCTTTATTCTTGGATCTATTGAGGCATGAAGCAAATCAACAAGAAGCAGAATCAAAGAGAAAATAATCGCTAAAAAGACCGTTCCACCTGTGACTGCAGGGATATCTTTTCTTTTTACTGAGTTAATGATAAAGGATCCTAATCCATTACATCCGAAAACAGTCTCGGTAACGACTGCTCCACCAAGAAGGCTTCCTACATATACTCCTATCGTGTTGATAACCGGTAGGCATGCATTTGCAAAGGCATGTCTCCAAATTATTCTTTTTTCTGGTATGCCCTTTGCTTTCGCAGTCCTAATATAATCCTGTCGAATTGCTTCAAGCATATAAGATCTTGTGCTTCTCAGTATTCTTGCTGAGTACGGAATCCCAAGTGTCAACATAGGAAGGATATAGTGTTTCCAACTACCTATACCACTTGCAGGAAGAAGGTGCAGTTTTAGTGAGAACAAAATAGCAAGCATCATTCCCAACCAGAATACAGGAATGGCAGCCATAATCATTGCCGTTACTCTTGCAACATAGTCCAAAGGTGAATATTGCTTTACGGCTGACAGTACTCCCAAAGAAACCCCGATGAGGCTCGCAAAAGCGATACTTGATACTGCAATATTAAGGGTAATTGGGATTCTGTCTAACAATGTAGAGAGAACAGGTCTTGAGGTAAGCCAAGAAGTTCCAAAATCGAACTTTGTGAACAGCTTTAATATATAATTACCGAATCTAACAACAAAAGGTTTACCAAGACCAAATTTTTCATTAAATGCAGAGATATCCTCTGCAGAGGCATTATCACCAAGCATCATGATTGCAGGATCTCCAGGTGTAATCTCCATTATCGTGAAAACGACAAAGGCTACACCTATTACTATAAAAATCATAGATAACAGACGTTTAAGAATATATTTATACATTGATTGGCATGCCTCCAATTTGAAAATACTATGCCGACCGAAATGTATCGGTCGACATATTTATAGAGATATAATTAGTTATCCCAATAGAAGTTATAAATATAGTAATAGTTTGTATTTATTTCTTCACATACAAGGTTTTTCTGGTATGCATAAGGAATAGCCTTGTAGAATGTTGGGATAGAATACATCTCATCCTGGATGATTCTGTTTATATCAAGCCACAAACTTCTTCTCTTTGTGCCGTCAGTTTCACCCATTGCTTCAATATACAAATCATTGAGCTCCTGATTAGAAAGATCAAGTTCGCTGTATACTCCATTTGCTCTTTCTTCGTCTGTTACAACACGGAAATACTGGTATCCATAGCTTGCATCAGGAGAATAGTTTGTACCTGTTGTTGCAAGATTATACTTGTGTTCTTTTCTAAGAGATCTGCAGGAAGCAGAATCGGCAAGCTCAATTCTGACTTTTATACCAATATCAGCCATGTTGTCTTGGAATGCTGTAGACATCTTTTCCCAATAACTTCCGTTGATACATGTTATAGTTCCGATATCTACACCATTAGGATATCCTGCTTCAGCCAAAAGAGCTTTTGCTTTTTCCGGGTTGTATTCATATGTAGTAATACCTGCAGCTTTCATCTCTTCGAGAGTGAAACCACCATAGACAGTATTTGGATTGAACATACAATAAGCTGGAGAAGCAATGCCGTCGTAGGCAATAATAGTCATGGCCTCTCTGTCGATTCCATATGAAATAGCCTGACGAACAAGCTTATTTGACAATGCATCATTATTATTGATATTTACATGGAAGAAGCTTGTATGCTGGGTAGGGGCGAGATAAGTATTAAATCTTGAATCGGAGCTAATTGAAGACCACTTTGCTGTCGGTACAACAATGAAATCAAGGTCTCCTGCCTCAAAAGCAACTGAAATTGTATTGTTGTCAGAAAGAATCTGGTAATTAACAGTCTCAATCCTAGCTTTACCTCTGTAATAATCATCAAAAGCTTTTAAAACAATCATGGAATCGGGGTTGTAAGAAGACACCATATATGGACCTGTTCCGTATGGAACCCATTCAATACCTAGTTTTCCACTTTCCCGTGCTTTCAAGAATTCATCTTTGCATACGATATATCCATAAAGAGCAATATTACTCATGAAGGCTGCACTTTTGTTCTTTGATTTAATCTGTACGGTATTCTCATCAATAGCTACTGCACTTTCAAAGTCGCCAAGATTATTTCTTTTTTTAGTAAAAGGACCATCTTTTAGAGAATATTGGAGAGACCATGCCATATCTTCCGCTGTCATAGTTGCACCATTATGGAACTTTACTCCTTCCTTAATTTTCAAGGTATAAGTCAACCCATCTTCAGATACAGTATAAGATTCTGCTAGACGAGGAATTAACTCGCCACTGTCACTTAAAAAGAATGGTGTCTCATAAAGCTGCCAGAAAAGCTGCATATCTACGATATTAGCTGAATCAAAAGGGTTGAGTGTTTCGACAACCTGATTCAAAGTAAGGTTGATTGAATCCCTCTTTTCTGTGCTTGCTTTTGTTCCGGATGACTCATTTGAGCCGCCACAAAATGCTGATGCAATAAAGAATACAGCAATCAGCATAACAATAAGAGCTTTCTTTTTCATAATATTCCTCCTTGGCCTAGGCCTAATATTTCTACTCAAATAGTTCTGATAACAGTCGTGCGATTAAAGTTCTTGGAAGGATTACAGGCTTACCTGATGCTGTTTCAAGTCTCTGCTTCATTTTTTGTGTGTATCCAATACAATCGAGTACACAGATATCAATATCCTTATTACTAAAAGCTTTTCCTATTTCTTCAAGGTTCGGTCCTCCTTCATAAGGATTTGAGGCTTTGGCATCTACAGAACTTACGATTTTCCCCCATCTTTTTTTAGTCTCTGTTATTTGTTTTGGACTAGGACTTACCACTCCAATTCTTTTTGCAATAAGTGGGACTATGTTATAAAGAACTTTCTGTGGATATAGAATTGGTACTTTTGATTTTAATGTATTTGGAAACGTACCAGTGCATAGCATTAATATTAAAGAGACATCCTCTTTTTCTAAGGAATAAATAAGGTTTTGGATAATAGGAAGAATCTTTTTTTCTCCCATCACAACACTTTTCCCATTGGATAATCTCGATACCAAAATAGGCCCATCGGCATCAGATGTACCAGAAGGTGCAATTGCTTCTAGCTCTTTACTTGTCATGCCATCCAATACACCTTTTTGGATAATCTCCAAACTCTCTGGAAGTAGAGGGCAAATGTCATCAATGATATCGACTCTTGGGGACTGTCCAATAGTTATTGCACCTATTCTTCTTTTCAATCTGAGGCCCCTTTTGTCTTTAGATGTTCCATAGATCCGTATTTTTTCTGAATCAACTCAAATTCTTCAGGGTCATAGAACGAGCAGTTCCCCTTTCCAAATTGTTTGGCCACTTCAATTGTGAATCTTGCAGCAGCTTCAACATCTGTGAAGTGTGATGCTCCTGTCGCACAACCTGGAACCATTGTTTCTGCGGTGATTGCAACTCCAATTACTGGAGCACTGGTCACAGTGCAAGGCTGCATTATGCTGTTAAGGTGATAAATACCATTGCCATAAGGTGTTATATCTTGAATTGAAATTGCAAATACTTTCGGCAACTGTCCTGTAACAATTTGATATACATCTAATACCTGTTCGCTTACCCTCAGAATATAACCATCTTTAACAGTAGGAGAAATCGCAAATCCTCTATGATTGATAATTCTGTTTCCCTTGGTTGTATCAATACATAAAATAGCATCCATGTCATCTGTTACTTCAGCTTTGTTTATTGTATCCATCTTGATAGCACTTCCCATAAAAGGAACTGGGTCATGAGGCTGTGTAGGGGCGTTTGGGTTAATATCTGTACATATGATTACATCTCCATCAAGATAATCGCCATTTAACTGCATTTCTAGAAGCTTTGCTGCTACAGCAAGTGCCGCTAATGCACCATCACCATCCGAAACATATCCCACAACTTCAGGTCTAGCTCCTATTCCACCTAATCTGCCAAGGACTCCGAGAGTAGGGGAATTACCTTTCATAACCTTGCCATTCTTACCTGGAATAGTAATTCGGATATAGTCTGTAGTTTTGGTATCATCTTCATCATGAAGTTTTTCAAGGATGATATCTTTTGCTCCAAGAGATTCCATGTATTCTTTTACCTTCTTTCCTGAAGCATCTGCTCTGTCCAAGAGATCATAAACTTGGATTACCTGTTTTATCAGCATTTTACCATCCTCCGTTTGATGTTAATTATTTGGATTATATTATTTGAGAAAAACGGTGTAAAATCTAAATTTATTATAACCAGTTTATCTATTTCATTTATAACAACGTATATATATCCAAAAAAAATACTAAAATATTAAGGTGTTAACTCTTTTATATATAAGAGAATATCATTAACAAATAGTAGTATTTCATTTATTAATGAGTAGTAATAATCAAAAAATAATAGTATTTTGTTATAAAAGAATAATCTAAAACATATATAACAAAAAAAAGTAATAGTTGAGCATGATATAACTAGAAAAAGAGAGGAAAAAGCATTGTCATTTTATATTGGTAACAGTTGTTTGCTTTATAAATTGTATATCTAAAGCTTTATCAACCATTATTAAATCATGTTTTTGATGGAATTATTCAACGAGACTGATTTATTATTGGCAATGATATTAGGGCATTTATCCTATTTACTAACACTTTCCCCAAAAAATAGGACTATAGAATTGGCCATCTAGGCCTCATTTTCAAGATAAATCCGACAATCTACGCCCGTAAACAGGCACTTTTATAGGATCCACTGTTACCGTCGTTTGAAAACAACTCTCAGGACCATACTGCCGAGATAAACCTCAACAGGATAAACAGCTTCCATGACACCATAGAGGAGTTCAACAGGAAATATAGGGGTGTGAAGACCGAATACCTCAACAGATATGCTTCAATGTTCTCAGTATCCTGGAATCTGAGGGGTATGTGATCCAACAGGGATAAGCTGTACAAGACTGTATTCTCCTATGCCAGGGAATATTCCGAGGTAATAAGAAACACCGAACTTGCTGGAAGAAACGTTTACATGCCGGAGGATATACTATGGAGGACTGTTTGATCTTACCCCCTAAAAGTCACTGATTCTCGAATATGCAACAATTTTAATCATAGAGAGGACAGAGTAAAGATCATCTGGTAAGTATGGTCTTACCATTTCTGATAAATCTTCTTTCCAATAAGCCTCGGCGATACTACCTGCAATAGCTCCCATAGTATCGGCATCGCCTCCAAGAGAGATGGCGTTGCGGATTGTATCTTCCGTGTCCACTCCTTCCAAAAAGCAGATAATGGATTCAGGGACAGTTCCTTGGCAGGAGCCGTCAAAACTGTAACTCTCTCTTATATCGCAGAGTTTTCTCGATAAGTCATATCCAAACTCCTTCTCGATATATCTCTTAATAATCTCTTTGTCTTCACCAGTCCTTGCAAGAAATATAGCTGATGCTGTAGCTTCCGCCCCTTTTATACCTTCAGGATGGTTATGTGTCACTTCTGCCGATAGCCTTGCCGCCTTTCTTGTCTCTTCCATTGTTTCATAAAGCCAACCTGCAGCACTGACTCTCATTGCTGATCCATTTCCCCAGCTATTATAAGCCTTAGGGTTATCTAAGCGGAGCCAGGAAGAAAACATAGAGCCATAGGCGCCAGTAGGATAAGGATATCGTCTTCCCCACTTTCTCATAGACTCTATCAGGTTATTCTTTGTAACTTCTTCATCGTTGATATCAGAGTTTAACAAAGCTTCAGCTACAGCCACCGTCATAATAGTATCATCTGTATAATCCATAGTGTTATCAAGAAAGACAAAGTCCTTGCTCTTTATAGGCATAAACTCATATTCACTTCCAACAATATCTCCCAGCGCTGCTCCAAACATTTTTTGCCTCCTATTTCATATATAGCACGTTATAGGAGGAAGAAACAAAAAGATTTGGAAGCTTATAATTTCTCACGTACAATAAAAGAGAAAAAACAAACGACAAGGTACAGAATGAGAGCAATAACAAATATCAATGACAATTGGTTCTTTAATAAAAGTGAGGAGCTTCCTTCCTCTCTTCCAGAAAACTGGGAGAGAATAACTCTACCCCATACCTGGAACAACATTGACGGTATGGACGGAGGAAATGACTACTACAGAGGAAAGTGCACATACACGAGACTTATCAACAAGAAAGATCTCCCGAAGGAAGAAGAACACTTTCTAGAAATAAACGGCGCAAACTCTTCTTCCTTTGTCTATCTCAATGGAGAGAAAATAAACGAGCACCATGGAGGATACTCTACATTCCGTACGCCTCTTAGTCTTAAGGACGGCGATAACTTATTATCTATCGTTGTAGACAACTCGCCCTCAAACACAGTATATCCACAAACGGCAGACTTCACTTTCTATGGAGGCCTATATAGAGACGTAAATATAATCTCTCTACCTTCATCCCACTTTGACACTGAATACTACGGAGGCCCAGGAATAAAGGCTACTCCTTATGTAGACGGCCGAGTGGAGGTGGAAGTGTATGTTAAAGGCTCCTTCGATTCCATCCGTTACACAATAATCGATAGAGAGGGAAAGGAAATAATAAAGGAAGAGAGCAATGAAACCACCCACACTCTCACTCTCTCTTCCCCTCACTTATGGAATGGAAAGAAGGACCCTTATCTCTACACTCTAAAGGCCTCTCTAATAAGCGGAGACACAGAGAAAGACACAGTCTCCGTGGATATTGGTTTCAGAAGCTTTGTAATCGACAGCGAAAGAGGCTTTATTCTAAATGGAGAAGAGTATCCACTCCGCGGTGTCTCTCGTCACCAAGATAGATGGGGGAAAGGAAACGCAATAACGAAAGAAGACCACGACGAGGACATGGCTCTTATTTTGGAGATGGGAGCCAACACAGTAAGACTGGCGCACTATCAGCATGACCAGTACTTCTACTCTCTTTGTGATAAATTCGGCCTGATAGTATGGGCTGAGATACCATATATCTCCCAGCACATGCCATCCGGTAGAGATAACACAATCTCTCAGATGAAGGAGCTGATAGTTCAAAACTACAACCATCCTTCAATCATAGTGTGGGGGCTCTCAAACGAAATAACAATGAATGGCGCAGACGACAGCGACATGCTGTCAAACCACCATATACTTAACAATCTATGCCACGCAATGGATAAGACACGTCTCACTACTATGGCTGTTTTGACTACATGTAAGCCAGAGAAAGAGATCGTACACATTACTGATGTCGTCTCCTATAACCACTACTTCGGTTGGTATGGGGGAGAAATCGAAGACAACGCAGTTTGGTTTGATGATTTCCACAAGAGATTCCCCGATACTCCAATCGGCTGCAGCGAGTATGGCTGTGAGGCTCTCAACTGGCACTCTTCAAAGCCTGAACAGGGCGATTACACAGAAGAGTATCAGGCATACTACCACGAGGAAATGATCAAGACATTCTTCTCCCGCCCTTATATATGGGCGACACATGCATGGAATATGTTCGACTTCGGAGCCGATGCAAGAGGCGAAGGCGGAGAGAATGGCCAGAACCATAAAGGTCTCGTTACAATAGACAGGAAATATAAGAAAGACTCTTTCTATGCTTATAAAGCATGGCTATCTGAAGAGAAGTTTGTACACATATGTAGTAAGCGCTATGTAGATAGAGTGGAGAATCCTACACTAATAAAGGTTTATTCCAATATGCCTGAAGTATCGCTATTTGTTAACGGAGAACTATTGGAAACAAAGAAAGCTGATGATCACTTTTTCTCTTTCTCCGTCCCTAACGAAGGAGAGACTATTATTAAAGCCAAGGCTGGAGACTTAGAGGACGAAAGCAGAATAAGAAAGGTCGAAGTCTTCAATGAAGAATATAGACTCAAAGAGAAAGGAGCTATCCTCAATTGGTTCGATATAACTGAAAAGGATGGATACTGCTCTCTAAATACAAAGATCAACGAGATAATGAAGTCTACAAAGGGTAGACTCGTATTAATTTTCTTTATTATGAGGAAGCTGAAAACCATGAAAAAGAAGAGTGTCAAGAACTCCTCGGATTCTGCTTCTTCCATGTTAAAGAACAAAGACACTATGAAGATGATAGGATCCTTCACTATTCTTCGTATCTCTTCTATGGCTGGAACAGTGGGAATGAAATTCACAAAAGAGGAGCTTTTGACACTAAATAAGAAGCTGAACAAAGTAAAACTGAAATAACAAAAGGCATGTTTTAACTTTATTATTTGTATTAACAAAATTTAAGCATAATATGTTAAAAACTGACATACATACTTACATCACGATAACTCGCGGAAAGTGGTATAAAAACCATAGATTCCGCGAGTTATCGTTATTAATATTTCAAAAACACAGGAGTGCGGAATGGCAGGCAAGAGTATGGTCATCTGCGATAATGATGCCCTTTCCTGCCATTGTCAACCTTATTAATGAATCTGCAGTAAATCGCCAGATTCTATTTGTCTATGGATGCCTTCCAATATTTGAAAACCATCAGATACGCTGAGTTAATATTCATATTATACTGAGTCAGAAGACACTAGAAGATATTCTATTAATACTAAAAGCTCAAACTTATTCTCTAGAAATTGCAGCACTATATATTCTTTACACGCATTCTAGTAATTACTATTTTCTTTTGCCCTTAATCGAAACGGCCCCCAAAAACACATAAATTAGGTTATTATTTATTTTATTATTCCTATTTAAGAATATTATTATATTTTATAATATTAAATAGAGAGCATTTTTTATTATTCCCCTTCCCTCTTTTATATCAGCATCCAAGTGATAAACATGTTATCACTACCATTTGTCTATACGCATCATTGTTCAGGCATTATTAAGCCCAATCATCTGCATAAGTACTCACTAATTCCAACAGCTTCCTACTCTCATACTTGTTTATCTCTTCTGTTTCCCAACATTACACAATTACGTAATGTTACATAATGTTCTTGCAATGTTGCGTAATGTTCGTTGACGTTTTATCTAGAAAGGATATGTTGCCATGAAGATTAACGAACTATTTAATGATGTTTGTGCAGAGAACTTAAAATAT
>JALFCJ010000037.1 GCA_022771185.1 Spirochaetales bacterium
GTTTCAGCATACCACCCTATGGCTATATGTATTTGATGAAGAAGGAGGGATAATACGGATTACTTATGCTTTGGAGAAATACTTTTCGATATTCTTTCTGGTCAGAGGAAACTTGGTGGAGCACCCCTTAATGTTGCTGCCCACCTTGCTAAGCTTGGCTTTAAGGGAAGTATAGTAAGCTCTGTAGGAGATGACGACTTGGGGAATGAGGCTATCACATCCATAAAGAAAATCGGTATTGATTCTTCCCTGATATCTATTTCATCAAAAGAGACAGGCAGAGCAGATATCACTCTCAAGGATGGAGACGCTGATTATATCTTCAATGATGATTCTGCTTGGGATAATATCCCTAAGCCAAAGAATCTTCCAAAGCATGTTGGTGTCATATACTTCGGAACCCTAGCCCAGAGATCTGCACTCTCAAGAAAAACTCTTGAAGAAATTCTCTCATTTACAGAGGCAGAAGAGGTCTTTTTCGATGTAAATCTGAGAAAACAATACTATTCAAGGGAGATAATTGTCGAGGGATTAAGGAAAGCAACGATTCTTAAGATGAATGAGGAAGAGGTTCCTATCATTGAAGATATTCTAGGCATAAAAGAGAGGGATATAGATAAGGCTTCAGAAGAGATTTCAAGGCAATACTCTATCCCTACTGTCATTGTGACTCTTGGAAAGAATGGTGCCCAGATTTTTAGAGATGGATCATGGTGCAAGAGAGAAGCTGAAGCAAAAAGGGTAGTGGATACAGTCGGAGCTGGAGACAGCCTCTCAGCAGGTATAATCGGTTCTCTTCTCAAGGGCTTGGGGATTAAGAAGGCCCTTGAAATAGGAAGTCATATCGCTGCTTATGTAGTATCAGAGGAGGGGGCAATACCTGAGTATGATGAAGAACTCAGGAAATACCTGTTTGAGGAAGGTTTTCTAGCATAGAATCAGGCCTTAATTGCTTTTACTATCTAACAATATGAAGGCTTACTTCTTTTCTTTATATCTACTTATGAGACATACTGATATTTGATTCAATGAGGGTCTTTTGAGAGGTAAAAAAGGGCGCCGATTAAAACTGCAAAACCGTTTTTCATCGGTTCGAATCCGATCGGCACCTCTATAGCTCTCTCAGAATATGGGAGAGTTTTTTTATTTTCATATAAAGAATTACTTGTTGCAAAAATTGGAAATTTCAAGTTGATGGGATGCCTAAAAAGGAAAACGTTGGCAAAACGTTGACAGTTTTTGAAAGTCATTTTTTTTGGCTTCAGCGAAAGGATGTAGCATGAAAAAGCCTTTCTATGTGACGGTAAGAAAGAAAAAGGACGGCAGGCAAAGCCTCTGCATAGTGTTCAATAATCCAGCTACTGGAGAAAGGGAAAAAGTAGTCTCCGCTTCTTCCCTCTACAAAGAATATTTAGGACATTAAGCGGGAATCCTCGGTAATTCAATTTCTATTGATGTACCGAAAATCCTTTCTGAAAGTATTGGTTTTTTTCTCTTCTTTAAAGTACAATGGCTATAGCACTGTATCTAGGGCGGTTGTTTGCTTCATGTCGTTCGACATGGAGGCTTGCCTCCAAATCTTTATGGTAAGGAGGTACCTGCGATGACAGACTTTGAGATCTTATCAACAGTTATTGGCATAATAGGTTTGCTGATTGCGTTATACGCAGCGGTGAAGGAAAAAAATAATCGCTAAGATGATTTTGCGAAGCTCTTAGCGATATGTAATACTAATATCATGAAGCTAGCAATCGTCTTGATGCAGTGCTTCTTGTTTCTATGTAAATATTATCATTTTCTATCTTAAAGTCAAGATAAGTGAAAAGTGCCTTCTTCCACTTAGGATATTGATCCCCAAAACGAGTATTTGCCGACAATGGTAGGATCAACAAACTGTGTTTTTCATTATCTCCCTGATGGGTGTTGACAAAACGTTGACAGATTTAGACTCAACTATCATGCAACTATTTTATTGCTGTTTTAAAACTATGTTGTTACTATATATCAACTAAGTTGAAACAATGAGGGTCTTTTGAGGGGTAAAAAGGGCGCCGATTAAAACTGCAAAACCGTTTTTCATCGGTTCGAATCCGATCGGCACCTCTAATGCTCTCTCAGAATATGGGAGAGTTTTTTTGTGCATTGTTACTTAGGAATAAGAGAGAACCTATTTGTACCATGCATGTTTTTTTAAGAAAAAGTCTCGATAACAGCAGGACAAACGAAATTGCTCAAAAGAATGAGGGAAAATGCAAAGCGTCTTTAACAGCTTTCGTTTCTCTTGATGCCAGAAAAATATATTAATCCCTACAATGTATTGACCTCCTTTTCTAGTTCTCCAATTTTTGCAATGATTGTTTCAAACGCTGGAATATCTCCATACAACATATCTTGCATTGATTTATAATCGGTTGCTAAAGCTTTATAACGATATTCAGGAGGAAGTAGTTTTAAAGTACCTGGTTTAGCGTCAGGATAATTGGCCCATGGTCGTGGGTAGAATTTCATTTTGAAATCTACTACTTTCTTCAAAAGATCAATGTTGGAAAAAGAACTTTGTTTTAATGGAGTGGAAGACATTTGATATAGATCATAGTAATGTCTTGAATACCTTTGTGGCATTTCCAAGTGTTCTGGTCTATTTGCTTCATGATGTAAAATTGTAGCTTTTTCACAAAAAGTTCGTTCTGGGGATACTGTAAGGATTGATGTTTCTTTTTGGTCAAAAATATTCGGATAGTATTCTGCTACATAAGGTTTAATTATTGCATTTTTAGCAGGAGTCCATGCAGCTAAAGCACCAATCTCTAATCTGATCACTTGTAAAGTTGCCTGATTTTGAAAAATATGGGGATAAGCAAAGATAACAGTTTGTTTATCTTTTTCATCAATGTAAACATTCGCTTCACAACCCATTTCTGAAGATAAGTCAGATTTTATCGATGGACAGAATATGTCCGCTAGAAATATCTCTGCTCGTTTGTTTGCCTCTTTGTTGAAAGTATCTTGTTTTGTATTAGAACGTTTTTCCCATGGTTCATCTTTGCTGTATCCCAACACGCGCCAATCCAAGATAAGATCAATATCTTCTGAAAAACGACTAATCAGGTGATAAGCTTTTGAAAGACTAGTGCCACCTTTGAATGTGATGGCCTTTTTCCATGGCGAGCGGTGGAATAAATAATCCAATGTAAAACACACCCAAAAGTCTTTTTCCACAATGGCATCATTTAATCCCATTTTTGATGATGTATTTCTAAATAGTTCTAATCGTGTGTAGAATCCATTAATTTGACCTACCTTAATCCATCTAATATAACCTACCCCAATCTAGCTAATTTGACCTATGCAAGAACTTCATGTCCATTGTAGAGAAATTGCTTTTCTGGATAAAGGTTTTGGAGACCACCGATTTCATCCAGTACAAATATCACCGAATTCAACCAATGGCTTCATGTGCAGTAGATCCGATCTTTGGTGTTTTTCTTTCCACCAGCAACTTGGAGGCAAGGTTTAAGCCAAGCTGCATGGCTACTGCGTTATTCCCTTTCTCCTGACTTCTTCCCTGTCATGCCTATTGTTTGGAACAATATGTAAATATGGCGACATCCTTTGCGTTTATATGTAACGCTGTATAATTAGGAGAGACCCCAAAAAATGAATAGAAACGTCAGAAACAGCACAAATCCAGGGAGATCAGGAGGATTGTGATGGTCAGAAGGTATAACGTATACGAGTTGTCCAGTGTACTTGAGTCTGACAAATCCGAAGAAGAGGCCAAACTGGGCAACATACCTGAATCTTTCTCAGGTGGCAGCAGGGCAGAGGATATGGAATAGGCCGTAACGATGTTTGACTACGCTCTTGAACTTATTTCTTCAGGGATGGACAGCCCGACCATACCCCTCCTTAGACAGTTTGTATAGATTCCAGGACTATCTGCACAATACAAACCCTGGAAGGTACTAAAGGGGGAGGTCAAGTTAGCTGGATTGGTATTTTTCGCCCTCTCAATACCAGGGTCGAATTAGCTGGATTTAGGGAGGGTCGAATTAGTTGGATTGGGGTAGGTCGTTTTGCTGGATTTTACACGTGCAATTTCTGGTAGTTTTGCTATTTTTCTCATTTTGATTTTTCATCCTTAAATGCTATGCTAAGAGTGCTATAAATCCAATCCGTAGACTCTTTTGCTTCCTTTAGACAAGTTTGTTTGTCTTCGTCTGTAAGTTTGTCTTTAAGTATTTGTATTACTTCTGGTGTGACATTTGATTGGCCAAGAGTTTTTAGCGCTTGTATTACCAAGATAGTCATATATGATAATCCAGTGATTTCTTTGTTTGTTCTGTGCTTGAATTCCAGCTTTGTAGAGTCCCACTCATACACTTTGTATGGGCCGTCACTGATATATGACCATACTGCAGTTACTTGAGTCGAGAGACCCAATAGGTTTAATGCGGTATTGCCGCATGGAGCAATTGTCCAGTGGTAACTTCTTGCCAATGCATTTGCGACCGATTCCGGAGAAGTTTCTACGTATTCACCAAGAAGGTTACTGTATTTTGGTTTTACAAAAACTCCATTCAGAATTCTTTGGATTGTCCCTGATTTTACCAAACGGCTCAAGCTTTGACGAATAGTAGTCGTATCTGTAATGTCAGCAAAATCAGACATTATAAATACTGTTCCTTCTTCGAAAGACAAAATACGCTCTCGTATTTCTTTGGTATACCCATTATTCATTTGCTTTCCTTATTTATGTCACGGATATTATATATTATATGTGACATAATAGTAATAGACAAACACACATATGTTTGAAAAAATGGAAAGACCCAATGAATCTCAGATTGGTTGAAGATGCAAAGATCAGGTGTGTGAAGAAGCTGTTCAATGACCTCTCCGACTTGGATGTCCAATATCATCAGGTGACATCATTTGAGGATCTTCTGGATAAGATAAGCTAGAGTATATACTCAAAAGGCCCGTGTTGACAAAATGTTGACTAAACGTTGACAGATTTTGATTCAACTATCATGAAACTATTATGTTGCTGTTTTAGAGCTATTTTGTTACTATATAGCAACTAAGTGAAAACAATAAGGGCCTTTTGAGAGGTAAAAAAATGCGTCGATTAAAACTGCAAAACCGTTTTTCATCGGTTCGAATCCGATCGGCACCTTTTCTCTCTCAGAAATGGGAGAGTTTTTTATACATTCCATTTTGCTTTCTTGAGAAAAGATTCTACGTATTCTTCCACTGCTTCCTCAAAAGACGACTCTTTATAGATATGGGTCATCTCACTTATCAAATCCAGTGGTACTACCATTTCATATGATGAGTTGACGTAAAGAGACGCGAGACGGTCGATTGCATCAGAGAGCGAGATGTGGTTTTGGAGATTATCGATAGACAACAGGTCTTTCGAAAGTCTTTTGGAGCCTTTGAATGAAAGATAGTTGTGTATAATTCTCAATACAGCAGAAAGAGAGAGGGCGAAGAAAGTCATTGCGGCTATGGCGCCGATTGGTCCCAAGCGATCCACCAAGCCATAGATGTCACGCCATTTCTTCAAAGCTACCACCATAGTGAAATATATGGTTGCATATAAGAAATAAGGTATCAGAGATAAAAGACTGTCGACATAGGTAAGTATGCGTGAGTTTTCAATGCACAAAAATAGTATGATGGTGAGAATGGGACAGACCACATGTAGCCCTAGATTCATGCCGGTGACAGCTACGTTTCCCATTCTTGGGAGAAGAATCAAAAGAGCAAAGTCCAGTGTCATGTTCACAGAAAGGGTTCCACAATAAAGAAGCCTGTCAACCCACTTTGGGATACGATGCCACCTGTTTCTGAGCCCATCCACTGCATATGGAAGAACACAAATTGCTCCTGCTGCAGCAACAAGGTTTGAATTCACTGTAAAGAGCATGAACACTCTGCTTCCTCTTTCCGGAGTAATACTGCTTGGAGTGGTAAGTAGTCCTATGACCACCGAAGCCAATACAAAGATGAATATTGTGACGGAGAGAATAAGTGCAAATGCACTTCTGACCTTATTTCTCAATACTATTCTTGATATGGGGTGGCGTTTCATTGTTTTATCCCTCTTCTATCCCTTATCATTCCGATTGCAGTCAAGACTCCATACATGGAGGCAACACCTAAGGAATAATAGATGATGAAGCCTAGGATGAAGAGTGTATATGGTTTGGGCTCTTTGAACAATATGTTGAGTACAGGATAAGCTATATTTTCCTGAATCGGAGAGAGATAAAAGAAGTTCACATTAGTTTCTGGAATGGTTGTGGCACATATTACATTCAATATCACTGCCAGGAGGGTAAAAGACAGCCAGAAGCAATAGCCATCGATAATATAGCTCTTTCCTTTCTTTCCATAGATCTTATAGTAGATGATGGAAAAGACTCCGACCATAATCACCAGATCGTGCCAAACCATTGCCTGGAGGCTGAGGAATATGTACTCTGATGTGAGGATCGTTGCTGGTTTTACATAATAGAATATCGCTGCCATCAAGCCGAAGATCGTGTAAGCGATCATTCCTTTCTTGATTCTCTCCTTCTTGATAAAAGGTATCGCCCATAGGAAAAAGAGCTCTACGGTACACATTTGAAAAGGAATTCTATCAAGAGGATAAGTACCTGTTGTCATCAACATGAATACGACTTTCATAAGTTCCAGAACGATGAAGGATATTCCTATACAAGAATAAACTCTATTCGGTTTATTCTGCTTCTTTGCAAGTAATCCCCCACATATACCTGATAGAATGGCTGATAGAATTCCGACGATATGTACCAAACCCATTGAGCGGAGTGGGTGCGACCATTGGCTGAGTATAAACATGATTCCTCCATCGATTACTGAATAAGCTGTTTTCGGTAGACATTGTAATGGAAAACAGTATGAAAATATTGCATATTCGAGAATCGGTGACTTATTACACCACCAGGACAATTTCTGACCTACTGATGATGCGATAATTGTTGTAACAGGGGGCAAATGCCATGGTTGCAATAGAAAAGGCATCGGAAATGTTCAATTCGCTGGGATTGGAGAAATTCCAGGCAGAGGGACTGCTCAGGCTATATGCAGAATACCTCGACAGTAACAAAAGGAGGAATAAGGACAGACTTATATTCGAGGTCTGCCCCAAGTGCGGAAAGGTGCATCCCCACATCATAAAGGGCGGAATGTCTGGCAGCGGGAAACAGATGTACAGGTGCACTGAATGCGGCAAGAGGTTCGTCTATGATACTGGAACATTTTCTTTCTACTCCCACCAGGACCGGGACAAGTGGGCCCGGTTCATACAGATGACGATGGAGAAGGACTCCCTCAAAAAATGTGCCGAGGCGCTGGACATAAACCCCTCCACTGCATTCTACATGAGGCACAAGCTCATGTGTTACTTTGAGTCAGAGGCCGAGTCTACAAGGCTTGGCAACGACGTCCAGCTCGATGAAAAGTTTCTTAATACCAGCCACAAGTCCTGTCCTGTAAAAGAAATGGACCATGGGAAACAGTTCGAATTCGGGAATGAGACCTACAGCAAGCTGCAGGCTGCCTTCTGACTGGCGCCGATGGCGACGGAAAGGCCTACGCCCGCTCTTTCAACGTAGGAAGCGCAAAAAGCAAGGATGCCGATAACCTGGATTCTCATGTCACCAACGGTGCCTGCTTCACCACCGATGGCACTCATCTCTATAACGGAGTCATCAGGAGGAAGAATGGATTCCACAAGATATGTAAAGACTGTAGCGACCATGAGGCGGAGATAAACCTGAACAGGATCAACAGCTTCCATTCCTCAATAGA
>JALFCJ010000038.1 GCA_022771185.1 Spirochaetales bacterium
ATATATTCAGGATTTCGTCGGACCACTTGGTGTTCCTACTCATACAGAAGGGATTAAGAAGGTTTGTATCATCGGTGGTGGTGTAGGATGTGCAATTGCAATGCCTGTCGCTCAGGAATTCCACAGACTCGGTGCAGATGTTACATCTATCATCGGATTCAGAAGCAAGGATCTCTTGATCTGCGAAGATGAGTTCAGAGAAGCTTCAAATCGCCTTGTTGTAATGTCTGATGACGGATCTTATGGCAGACATGGAAATGTAACTGTCCCTCTCAAGGAAATGTTGGAGAGTGGCGAGAAGTTCGATATGATCATCACAATCGGACCAGTTATCATGATGAAGTTCGTCGTTGCTACAGCTAAGCCATACGGCATCCCTGTAACAGTGTCTATGAACCCTATCATGATCGATGGAACAGGTATGTGCGGTGGTTGCCGTCTTACTCTCAACCAGGATGGCAAGAGAGTCACAAAGTTCGCATGTGTCGACGGTCCTGACTTTAACGGATATGAAGTTGACTTCGATGAAGCTATGAGCAGAGGAAGAATGTACTTCGATTTCGAGCGCCATGCTCATGAAGAGACATGTAACCTTTTCAAGAACGCTTAAGGGAGGAGACTGAAGATGCCTATTAATCCAAAGAAACATGAGATGCCTACACAGGCACCGGAAGTAAGAGCACATAACTTTAAGGAAGTCGCACTTGGCTATGACATGGAGACTGCAGTTGACGAAGCAAAGAGATGCCTCAACTGTAAGACAAGACCATGTGTACAGGGTTGTCCTGTAAACATCAGCATTCCTGAGTTTATTTCTCATATCAAGAATGAAGATTTTGAAGGCGCTTACGATGTCATCACAAAGTCCTCATCTCTCCCAGCTGTCTGTGGAAGAGTATGTCCTCAGGAGTCTCAGTGTGAGAGTAAGTGTACTCTTGGCGTAAAGTTCGAGCCGGTTGGAATCGGAAGACTTGAGAGATTTGTCGCTGACTGGCACAATGCCAACAGCAAGGCTGAGGTTGTCGCTCCAGAGCCAAACGGTCACAAGGTTGCAGTTGTTGGTTCTGGTCCTTCAGGTCTTACATGTGCCGGTGACCTTGCAAAGAAGGGTTACAAGGTAGCTGTATTCGAAGCTCTCCATACAGCAGGTGGTGTACTTGTTTACGGTATCCCTGAGTTCAGACTTCCAAAGTCTATCGTTGCAAAGGAAGTCGAGGGTCTCAAGGCTCTTGGCGTCGATATCGATACTAACGTTGTAATCGGAAAGACTCTTACTATCGACGAACTTTTCGAGAGAGGATATGAAGCAGTATTTGTCGGATCAGGTGCTGGTCTTCCAAACTTCATGAATATCCCAGGTGAAGCTCTCAAGGGTGTATATTCTGCAAACGAGTTCCTTACAAGATCTAACCTTATGAAGGCTTATCTTGATGATCCTGATACTCCTATCATGAAGGGTGGAAAGGTAGCAGTTGTTGGTGGCGGTAACGTTGCTATGGATGCTGCAAGAACTGCTCTCAGACTTGGTGCCGAGCATGTTTACATTGTTTACAGAAGATCCTTACAGGAACTTCCTGCAAGAAAGGAAGAAGTCGAGCATGCAATGGAAGAAGGAATCGACTTCCAGGTTTTGAACAACCCTGTAGAGATTCTCGGATACAACAATCCTGAGAACCCAAGAGATCCTAAGAACGGATGTGTAACAGGAATCAAGTGCATCAAGATGCAGCTTGGCGAGCCAGATGCTAAGGGCAGAAGAAGACCAATCCCAATCGAAGGAAGCGAGTTCGTCCTCGATGTCGATACTGTCATCATGGCTATCGGTACTTCTCCAAACCCACTTATCAAGAACACGACAAAGGGTCTTGAAGTCAACGCACACGGTGGTATCATCGTAAACGAAGATGGTCTTACAAGCCGTGAAGCAGTCTATGCTGGTGGAGACGCTGTAACAGGTGCTGCAACAGTTATTTCTGCTATGGGTGCTGGTAAGGTTGCTGCAAAGGCAATTGATGAGTTCTTGTCAAAGAAGAACTAAGATAATCTTATAGACACTTTAGGCTGTTAAAGAATTATATCTTTGGCAGCCTGTTTTTTTTGATTTTGATTTTGATTTTTCAATTAGAGGTTATCTGAATCTTTTGTTTTCTTTGATACATGCCAATAAATAATAGTTGATAATATCTTGATAAAGTATTTCTGTTTCCTTTGAAGAACTCAATTACAGCGTTGTCAAGGCGAATTGTAACTTGCTTTTAGTCTTTCTGTGTAAGGGTTCTTATTTGAATTCGAAAAATGATAATAATCTCTAATAAACTGATCTTGTATTGTTTTGTCTTCTAGTGATTGGCTTTTTAGAGAGATTATGCTGATTCCACTATCATGAATATACACTTTTTTTCAACAGGATGACTTTACTAATAAAGAATTGTGATTCGAATACTGTGTTAAAAATAAAAGAAAGCTCTCATGTTGAACCATGAAAGCTTTCTGTCCCATCATTTAAGCTTGTTTTTTATCTGAAAGGAATCTGGATAAGAACTCTTTAGTTCTTTCTTTCTTTGGATTATTAAATACATCCATTGGTTTTCC
>JALFCJ010000040.1 GCA_022771185.1 Spirochaetales bacterium
GCTCTCTATTCCACTTTCAAGTAAACCCTGGAAATATGCTCCTATTACATTGAAAGTCAAGAAGAACACAAGGGCCATAATAAGGATAAAGCAAGGAATGGCTGTATATTTTCCTGTGAGGATTTTATCTATCTTGGCGCTTCTGGCATGCTCCTTGCTTTCATGGGGTTTGACAACAGTTCTTGAGCATACATCTTCAATGAAAGAGAAACGCATATCAGCCATGGCTGCGGCCCTATCCATTCCTCTCTCCTCCTCCATCTGTAGGATGATATGCTCGATCATCTCTTTCTCGTTCTCTGTCAGGTCAAGGGCATCTTCAACAAGATGGTCGCCTTCGATTATCTTGCCTGCGGCAAAACGGACTGGAATTCCTGCACTCTTAGCGTGGTCCTCGATGAGATGCATTATGCCATGGATAGCTCTATGTACGGCGCCTCCATGTTCGGATGGGGAGCAGAAGTCCTGTCGTCCTGGCTTCTCTTGGTAGTAAGCCACATGGATGGCATGCTTTACAAGCTCATCTACACCTTCATTCTTGCTTGCTGAAATAGGGACTACAGGAATACCAAGCATCCTCTCCATTTCATTTATCTTGATAGTTCCACCGTTTCCTCTTACTTCATCCATCATATTGAGAGCGAGGACCATAGGAATATCCAGCTCCATAAGTTGGAGTGTAAGGTAAAGGTTTCTCTCGATGTTCGTGGCATCTACGATGTTTATAATTCCTTTCGGGTTTTCTTTCAGGATAAACTCCCTCGATACTATCTCTTCAGCAGTATATGGAGACAAGGAATAAATACCAGGAAGGTCTGTAACAAGAGTATTCTCATGGCCTCTGATCTCTCCGCTCTTTCTATCGACCGTTACTCCAGGGAAGTTTCCTACATGTTGGTTGGAACCGGTAAGTTGATTGAAAAGCGTAGTCTTACCACAGTTCTGATTTCCAGCTAGGGCAAAAGTTATAGTCTCATTATCCCCAATAGGAGTCTCCCCCTTCTTTTCATGGTACTTACCCTCTTCTCCCAGTCCCGGATGGTCTTGGGAATCTCTAAAGAAAGGCTTGATCTCTTCTTTGTCGGCCTCTGCCCTCTCACAATCTATTTCCGCTGCATCATCTTTTCTTATTGATAGCTCATATCCATGGATCATAAACTCCATAGGATCACCCATAGGTGCCAGCTTGATCAACGTCAACTTGGCATCAGGAATAAGTCCCATATCCAAGAAATGCTGTCTCAAAGATCCTGAGCCTCCGACCTTTGTTATTACTGCACTTTCACCAGGTTTAAGTTCACTTAATTTCATTTAAAAATTCTCCACATGAAAGCTATCCATCTATCTTCTTTTAGTCAATTAGTTTTTACTAACTAATCTATTTTTCTACAGAATTATTAGAAAAGACAATACCTGTGATCACGCCTATGAGAAAAATTCACGCCTCCCCTTAACAAAAAAGTAACGCAAATATATGACTATGGCTACAAGACGAAACAAAGACAAAGAAATTGAAGAACTAAAAGCAAGAAACACATATCTTGAGAATAAGAACAAGATATTCACATCCTGGAATAATATGAGTGATAGAGAGAGATTGATCCTCGTTCTCTTATGGGTTGTTGTAATTATCCTCATAGCTTTCATAATTACTCTTTCAGTGACAAACACTACAAAGAACCCAATAGAAACAAAAGAAGATTATGAAAGAATTATAGGGACACTGGACGATAGAGATTGGAAAGTATCTGAAAGCACACTTAGGAGCCTCCAGACTCTAATACCTCAGACGAAGGGTGAAGCCAGCACAACTCTTAAAGATGATAGAATATCTTTGAAGATTTTAATCTCCAATGGCGATAGTTACACTCTTACATTCACTTATAGAAACGGAAGGATAATCTCACTCTTTAAAGGGGAAGTAATATACCTGGAGTATACTGAGACAGTATATGGAGGCGGTAGAACTCTTACACTTTACTATAGAAACGAGAAGATAGTTTTCAAAGAAAAGAGATAGACTCATCTACATCTTTTCACACTTCACTTTGCATCTTTTTCTGTTGAAGGATATGCCATAGAGAAGGATGTCTCTTCTACCGTCTTCATAGAGGCGTTCTATATATCGTTTGTCCCTTATTTGAGAGAGCCTCCTCGCTCCTCTTCTCTAGGTTATCGAAGGATTGAGCATACTTAACTTCTATGACCATACCCTTATCTAGGTCGTCGGGCTCTATGATAATGTCGGCATACCCGTCTCCAGATTCCCCGTTGGAAAGAACAAGCCAGTTATCTTCGCTCTTCAAGAGACCAACTAAGAGTTCATGGTGGAAGTTCTCCTTCTCTCCGTCTTTGGCCTTTGTATCGAGAATGCTTATACTCTGGTTGAGGATTATATTGAGTCTTCTCTCAACTCCCTCTGCGTCTCCAGAGAGGAAAGAACAAAGGAGCTCCGACATCGGCATTTTTTCGTTCCTTATCTTTTCCTTGAACCACACCTCTATCTGGTCTATAAATACTTCCCTCTCTTCCCTGTTTGGTATCACAAGCTTATAGGAGCCGTCTTCCCCCATTCCTTTCTGTGTAAGGTAACCGGTGGTGAATAAAACGCTCCAGAGGTTATCGATGGTGGAGTCCAACTCGTCGTATGCAGAATCCAGCCTAACCTTCTTCTCTATCATATCTCCTGATATAAGACGTTCAATCTCAGAGCGTGTACTTGCGTCAGCCTTATCGATAAAGCGTTTCACAAGATCGTTTCCACTGCTGTTGATCCAAAACGCTTCCGGCTTTGCATCAGGATCACTTGCAATCCTATCCACATAGTATATTACGTCCCAAGGGCAGTATACATCCTCCTCTCCAAAGCGGTATCCGTCATACCACTCCTTTGCTTCTTTAAGGTGATCCTCGATTTCATAATCGGAAAACATCCTCCTCACTTCATCTTCGGTAAAGCCGAAGTGTTCGTCGAACCTTGTATCTGTGATGGAAAGGACCTTAAGGTTGTTTAGTCCAGTGAAGATGCTCTCCTTTGACACTCTGAGGCACCCTGTAAGGACGGCGAAGAACAGCGAGTCATTGGTCTTCAATGCCTGACCGAAGAGGGAACGTATGAGAGCCACCATCTCTTTGTAGTATCCATTCTTGAAAGCCTTGTCCAAAGGGACATCGTACTCGTCAATAAGAATTATGACTTTCTTATTGAAATGCTTATAAAGCAGGGAGGACAGAAGATTCAGACTTGAAGAAAGCATTGTTTCATTCATTGTATACTCTCCCTTTTCAAGGGATATCAATGCACTGTACTTGTCCTTTTCATTTTGAGAGATATGATTGCTGTCCAACAAAAAACTAAAACGTTCTGCTTCTGTCCCGATTTTGTTTATCAAATTACTTCTTGCATTATCAAATCGTAAACCATCTACATCTTTAAAAGAGATAAATATGACAGGATACTTCCCCAAGTATTCATCACATAAAGCTGTGTCCTTTGAAATTGCAAGGCCATCGAACAAAGACTTATCTGCTACTATCTAAAAGAAGCCCTTAAGCATGCTCATGTTCAAATTCTTTCCAAAACGACGGGGATGAGTGAACAAGCTAACTTCTCCCCAGTTGTCCAAAAAATCTCGGATCAAGCCTGTTTTATCCATATAATAGAAGTCTTCCTGACGTAGTTCCTTAAAATCGTCTATTCCTATTGGTAATTTCTTCTTCAATTTGCTTTTCTCCACATCGTATTTATAAATTCAGAATAGAATAATATTTAAAACTTATTATGAAATTATTTTCTAAACAAGTATACTTTCTTTGATCTTTTTCTTTTTGTTAATCCATAGGAGCAGCATATTTAGTAGCTAACACAGACTGATCCATCTATTTATGTTACTATACTAACTTCTTCAAAAAAGGGTTTGAGTTTCCCTTATTTTTTGTGATAAACCTATCGCAATATGAAAATTCTTGTAATTAACCCTGGTTCTACATCTACTAAAGTAAGTGTTTTTGAAGACGAAGAAGTAGTGTTCACAGACTCTGTTTTCCATGATGCTCCTCTTCTTCTATCTTTCCCTACAGTTCCTGATCAGACACAAATGAGAAAGGATGTCACAAGAAAGTTTCTTCTGGAT
>JALFCJ010000042.1 GCA_022771185.1 Spirochaetales bacterium
CACCCACACCACTTCTGACTATAGCCTCAAGGGCGTATCCTCCTACGCCTCCTACACCGAAGATAGCTACATGAGATCTCTTTAGCTTATTTATGGCATCATCTCCCAAAACTATCATAGTTCTATCAAAAATCCCTTCCATTTCTTTCCTCACTGTTATTCTCTATTCTCTCTCGCTCAGTGTCTATATCTCTTTCTCTCAGGTATGTATAAATGGAAATTGTACATTCTTGATTATTATGAGTCTGTTGTTACGATGATAACTTTTTCAAATAATATCAAAATAATTTATTGCTTTACTAGACTAAAGTGATAAAGCAGTGTAGTATCTTGTGCCATAGGAGAAATAAAATGAAAAAAATCGTCGTTATGGCAATAGCTTTATTGATGGTAGTATCTACAGTTTTTGCTCAGGGAGTAGCTGAAGAGGCAGGGGATCAATCTCTGGAGAAGATCAAAGCCAAGGGTGTATTTGTCTTGGGGCTCGACGATTCTTTCCCTCCAATGGGTTATAGAGATGAGAACAATGAGATTGTAGGCTTCGATATCGATATCGCAAAAGAAGTATGTAAGGGACTTGGAGTAGAATTAAAGTGCCAGCCGATTGACTGGAGCGCAAAGGAACAGGAACTAGCAACAGGTCAGATCGACTGTATTTGGAATGGATTTACAAAGACTGAAGAGAGAGAAAAGTCCATGACTCTTTCAATTCCTTATGTAAATAACGCCCAGGTTGTAGTTGTAAAGTCTTCAAGCTTAGTAAATACCCTGGCTGATCTTAAGGGTAAGAGCGTTGGTGTCCAGGCTGGTTCCAGTGGTGAAGAGGCTATCTACGACACAGAAGGTTTCGAAGAATCTGTAAAAGAAATTGTTCCTTATAGAGACTATCTCACAGCTCTCATGGATCTTGAAATCGGTGGAGTAGATGCTGTTGTTATGGACCTCTTGGTTGCAAACGACAACATTAACCGCTCTGGAAAAGACTTCAGAATTCTTGATGAGACACTCTGTGCCGAGGAATATGTAATTGGATTCAGAAAGGGTGAAGTTGCACTTTGTGAAGCCATAGAGAAAGAACTTTATGCTCTCAAGGACAGCGGCAAACTTGCAGAAATAGCAACAAAGTGGTTCGGTGCAGACATCACGGTAGTAGGTAAGTAAGCATGAAGTTGATAGAGCAGCTTCTTTCAGGGACAGTGACTTCCCTAGAAGTATTCTTTCTTACTCTCATAATGGCTCTCCCCCTTGGCTTCTTGGTAGCCTTGGGGAGAATGAGCAAAGTAAAGGTTGTGAGGGTTTTGGTCGATACTTATATTCAGATTATGAGAGGAACGCCGCTGTTATTACAGCTGCTCTTCTTTTATTTTGCTCCTTACTATATATTCAATGCTTCACTTCCAAGATTTGCTTCTGCGATTCTTGCTTTTGTTCTGAACTATGCTGCCTACTTTGGTGAAATATATCGTTCGGGACTTCAGGCTTTGGACAACGGGCAGAGAGAAGCAGCGAAGGTCCTTGGTTTCTCTAAGAGTTATACTTTTATCCACATTGTATTGCCACAGGTAGTGAAGAATGTGCTTCCTAGCGTTGGAAACGAAGTAATAACACTGGTAAAAGATACAGCCTTGGCTTCTACTATCGGAGTCGTGGAGCTCTTTAGAATAGCTCAGACCGCATCCTCCAGACAGTTCTCTACAATGCCTATATTCATTGCAGGTGTCTTTTATTTCATTATGAATTATCTAGTGTCGAGAGTCTTCGACCTCTTGGAAAAGAAGATGCAATACTGAGGAGAATAAAATGGCAGAGATAATGGTAAAGGCCGAACATATAGAGAAATCTTTTGGTAGTACAGAGGTGTTGAAAGATATCTCCTTTACTCTTGAAAAGGGAAAAGTTCTTTCAATTATAGGCCCATCAGGTAGTGGTAAGTCCACGTTGCTGAGAATAATAACTCAGCTTGAGACAGCAGATGGAGGAAGCCTGACAATAGACGGGGATCCTCTGTTTAAATCTGAAGGTGGAAAGGCAGTATATATCTCTCCAAAAGAAATGCATTCTATAATGCTTAAGACAGGACTTGTATTCCAATCTTTCAACCTCTTTCCGCACTTTACTGTAATGAGGAATATTACGGAAGCGCAAAGAGCAGTACTTTCAAGAAGCAAGGAAGAAGCGGAAGAGAGGGCAATAGAAGTATTGAAAGAAATGAATCTCTTGGATAAGGCCGATTCATATCCATCCCAGCTATCTGGAGGACAGAAGCAGAGAGTATCTATTGCAAGAGCTCTTGTAATGGATCCTAAGATTCTGTTCTTTGATGAGCCTACATCGGCTCTTGATCCCGAGCTTACAAGACAAGTATTGTCAGTAATAAAGGCTCTATCTGAAAGGGACATGACTATGGTTGTAGTTACTCATGAGATGAACTTTGCCCGTAGTATTTCTGATTGGGCTATATTCATGGAGAATGGATATATCGTAGAAGAAGGTGAGCCTGAAGTTCTCTTCGGTAACCCTAAGGAAGAGAGGACAAAAGCTTTCATTACTTCTTTCAAAGAGTAACGAAAGAGATTAGAATATCTATAGTTGGGGCCGTATCTCATCTGGTAGAGAGTCTGGTTCGCAATCAGAATGTGGCGAGTTCGAGTCTCGTCGGCTCCAGTATTTTTCTTTTTTATGGCTTTGTTGGTTTGAAACTTAACTGTTAATAACTAATCATAATTTTTGAAATCCTTTTTGATCTTATGGCTCACAAAAATAACGATGAGGATATCAGTGATAAAGAATGCACTCTAATTATTGTTATTTCGCCAGTGCTATCTTCTTGTGCTGCTTTGACTTCTTCTTCGATGTGAAATAGAGGACATTATTATGAAATGAATGGCGAGAATGACAGGGCGGCCTATTGGTATGGCTGAGAATAGCGAAGCTGATTATATCTGACGTTTGTTGTACTCCAATCCTTTCGCCATATTTTTCTTAGTCCTTAATTATGGTTACTGCATAATACAAAAGATTGTCTCAAAAACAGAAGAAGATAAAATTTGGTCATTTTAGACTCAATGTGTAAATTCTAGATACTACGATAAAAAGCATTCTTATATTTAAGATATAGAATATGCTTGACAATTAATTTGGAATTATTATAATAAATTTAGAATCATTCTAAAAAGGGGGTGTTTATGACAAAGTATGAATTAGAAATACTGAAGATTATTTCAGAGTCACATGAACATCTCTCTGCGGATGAAGTCTATGAAGTATTGAAGAAGAAGTATCCGGGAGTTGTTAAAGCTACTTGCTATAACAACCTTAATAAGCTTACAGATGAAGGACTGATCATAAGAATAATTTTGGATAATAACTCATGTCGTTATGACAGGATTATACGACATGATCACTTAGTCTGTAGGAAATGTGGAAAAATAAAGGATGTTTATCTAAAAGATATGACTTCAACATTGAAAATGGAACTTGGGGAAGAGGTAGAATCCTACGACCTTAAGATAAATTGGATTTGCCCTGATTGCAGAGGGTGATATAATTCGAATAACTCCTTAGGGAGAAAATAAAAACGTCTAGTTAGACAAAGGATGAAACAATGGGAAACAAGTACAGTGGAACAAAGACAGAGAAGAATCTCATGGATGCTTTCGCAGGAGAAAGCCAGGCAAGGAACAAGTATACATACTGTGCATCGGTTGCCAAGAAAGAGGGTTATGAGCAGATTTCTGCACTCTTCTTGAAGACAGCTGACAATGAAAAAGAGCATGCAAAGATGTGGTTCAAGGAACTCCAGGGAATCGGCGACACAGCAACAAACCTTAAGGCAGCAGCTGAGGGCGAGAACTATGAATGGACAGATATGTATGATGGCTTTGCTAAGACAGCTGAAGAAGAGGGCTTTCCTGAACTCGCTGCAAAGTTCCGCCTTGTTGCAGAGATCGAGAGACATCATGAAGAGAGATATAGAGCACTCTTGAAGAATGTTGAGACTCTCTCAGTATTTGAAAAGAGTGAAGTCAAGATCTGGGAATGCAGAAACTGTGGACACATCATCGTTGGAACAAAGGCTCCTGAAGTATGTCCAACATGTAACCACCCTCAGAGCTACTTCGAAGTTCACGCAGAGAATTATTAATCGATTGTTAAACGCATAAAGGGGATGTTTATGCTAAAAGGAAAAACAGCTATTGTAACAGGAGGCACCAGAGGAATCGGTTTCTCCATAGTAAAAACGTATCTTGATAATGGTGCAAACGTTGCACTGTTGGGTTCCAGAAAGGAGTCTGTGGACAAGGCTTTGGATAAGCTTTCAGAGTATAAAGACAGAGTCATGGGTCTTTGGCCGAATCTCACTGATCCAGAGGAGGTGAAGACGGCCTTTGAGGAAGTAAGAGATAGATTCGGCAGAATCGATATTCTAGCAAATAATGCAGGAATTTCGTCTAAGACAAGTATCTATGACTTTACTCTCGATGAGTTTGAGAAAGTAATGGATATCAACGTTACAGCTGTTTTTGTCTGCACTCAGGCTGCAGCAAGAATAATGAAGGAACAGGGAGGTGGTGTAATTATCTGCACTTCAAGTATGGTTGGTGAGTACGGTCAGCCTTCCGGTTGTGCATACCCGGCTTCAAAGTTTGCTGTAAACGGACTTGTAAAATCTCTTTCAAGAGAGCTTGCTAAGGACGGTATCAGAGTAAATGCTGTAGCTCCTGGTGTAACCAGAACCGATATGCTTGCAAACCTTCCAAAAGAAATGGTTGATAGGGTATCGGCTGGAATTCCTCTTGGAAGAGTGGGAGAGCCTGAAGATATTGCAAATGCTTATCTTTTCTTGGCTTCCGATATGGCTTCGTATATCACAGGCCTTGTTGTAAAGGTTGATGGAGCGGCAAGAACATAAAGGTTATTCCTAAATAGGAATATTGGTCTTATCTTTATTCGGGCAGTGCGAGATAATCCTTTTGCATTTACTGATGGTCTCTGCGTCTTTCTCTTTTGAAAGAGCGTGGAGACTTTTTATTTCAACGATCTTCAGACTGTTGTTTACTCCTGATGGGACCAGTGCCTTCATTCCAGGATAATATGATCCGTCTGGAGCTATGTACAAGTACTCCTTGGAATACTCAGAGAAAACTACTTTGCAGGCAAATACAGTGTCATCATTTGTTCTTCCCATAGATGCCAGATCCGGGTTTAGAGATTCCATTTCTTCCGTGTACTTTAACTTTTCATTCATGATAGAGCAGTATTCGTTCCATTTCTTCGGAAGGTCGAAAGAAGTAAAGTATCCTTCTCCACCATTCTTTCGCCCCCTCTTCGTTTCGTAACTATAAGTATAATAAGTCTTATAGTATGGTTGATTCTCGTCTCCACTTGGGTAATCATCTTTATCTATCCAGGCTGGGTAAAAAGAGTAGACATCTATTTCAGAGAGTACTTTGTCCGTGTTTTTCTTGTCTTTATAATCAATGATGATGTTTTTGTTTTTGTCGTGATGCTCCAACTTCACTAACCCGTCTTTTCTATTTACCTCAAACTTCT
>JALFCJ010000175.1 GCA_022771185.1 Spirochaetales bacterium
TAGGCTCACTGTTCTCCGCCTTCGGTGTAGCTGTCACAGCCATGATCAGCTCAGGTCTTGGAGCCGGAGACAAAAAGAGAATGAAAGAATCAAGCTGTGGCGGTTTTTTGATTGCATCTGTCTTTGGAGTATTTATCTGCCTGATATCCATCTCAATCGCCCACATTCTTCCTGTATGGATGAATGCCGACTCTTCTATTGTGAAAAGTGCAGGAGATTATTTCTTCATAATATCTCTTTCACTGCCCTTCAGGTCACTTTCTCGAATAGAAGCTTGTGCATTAAGGGCTGTGAAAGACAGTCGCACTCCAATGTTTATTAATCTCTCTCAGAATATATTGAACATCATTCTGAACTATATTCTCATCTACATTCTCAAAATGGGAGTAAAGGGGGCGGCATGGGCTTCTTTCATCTCCTTCTCACTCGGAGGAGTGGCCATGACTTATTTCGCCCTTCGAAATAAGGAGATACGGTTCCATCGCACCGACGGAGAGAAAGAAAAGCAGAAGAAAATAATGAGGGAAGCCTTCTCCATCGCCCTTCCTGCCGCAGCCACCAGCACTACAAGCTGCCTGGGACACATAGTTTTTGCTTCCCTTGTATCAGGAATGGGGACTATCACTTTTGCAGCCCACTCTATTGCTCTATCGGCAGAGACCATCTTCTATGTCCCGGGGTACGCACTACGAGGATCCACGCAGACTCTCATCGGAATATCTGTTGGAAAGGATGATAAGAAAAACTTTAAGGAAGTTGAGATACTCTCTGTCATCATTACGTTCACAATGATGACCATAACAGGTGCCCTGTTATATCTAACTGCAACTCCTATTATGAAAATATTCACTCCAGACGAAAGAGTAATAGAAATGGGAGCGGAAGTATTGAAGCTCATCGCATTCTCTGAGCCTATATTCGGCTTGATGATAGTATCAGAAGGAATATGCTATGGTCTGGGAGACACTCGTTTCCCATTCTGGGTTGAGACCATAGGAGCGTGGGGCATAAGAATTCTGTTTACTCTCATAGGAATAAAGTTCTTCTCTATTTCTCTCTTCGGTGTCTGGATCTGCATGCTTCTTGACAACACGTTCAGAGCCCTTATGCTTTCTATCCCTCTGTTATGTGGAAGAGACATGAAACTATTTAAGAATAGAAGGGACGTGGCATTTAACGATGCACAAAAAAGATAAGAGTAATTCACCTCTTAGAAAAATACCTTGAGTATCTTTTTTACCTTTCTCTGCCAGAGGAAAGAATACGAAATGCCGACATAATCACTCCTCATTTCCAAAAACATCATTATATGTTTCGTATTCTCCTTTTCCATGTGCTACATTTTTTGCCTCTCTAAGCATAGCCTCTACTCTAGGTCTTATTTTGGACTGACGAATATTAAACTCATCAAAAAGCTCTTTGCCACCGTATCCTTCGTTTATCAGATCTCTTAGAATTAATTCTGCAAAATCTCTCCCATCTAATACATTCTCAGTCATACTCGAACCTTTATTTTTCATACAAATGTATTATTCTCAATATTGCTTAAAGAAAATAATATTCTGTTGATATAACCATTTAGCAAAAAAGAGTTAAAATCAAGAGGCCACCAGTTTCCCGGTGGTCTCAGAAAAGAACTATCCGTTATTAGTCTATTAGTGTAAATACTACAGTCACACTATCAGAAAGTGTTACATCGCTTTGATAGATTGTGGTGGAAGCATAATCCATTGATGCTTCAGCCATCATCAATTTCGGGCTATTGTATGTAACTGTAGTATAAGAGACGCCGGACCCGTCAGAGATTGAAATTACCTCTCCGACCTTTTTTCCTACTCCCTTGGCATAGGCTTCAGCCTTCTTCAATGCTTCTTCTGCAGCCTTTTCTCTTACGCTTCTTACTTCTTCCGTGGTATCGAGCTTAGAGTAGCTGACGGAAGAAATTGAAATGCCGTCAAGAACGCTGAGTCTGTCATATACCTTTCCTACCTTTGAAAGGTTTTCTCCGGAGAGGACGATAGATAACTTCTGAGTAGCTTTCTGTCCCACCAGAGTCCTCTGGCCGTCAACCCATTCGTAGTATGGGTTGATCTGCATGAAATCTGTTGTGAAACTCTCTTCTGTGATTCCAAACTCATCTTTCAAAATCTCAACAGCCTTCTCTGTCATCAGAGATGAGGCATTTCTTGCTTCTTCTGTAGTGGGTTCTGTAGATTCTGCTGTAATAGAGAATGAAGCGCTGTCAGGAATGACAGAAATAGTAGCTGATGCAGATACCGATACTGTAGGCACTATCTTATTTTCACTCTGCAGCGCCTGACAACTAGTCAATGCCAATAAAGTAACAATCAAAACAGTCAATGTCAGAATAGTCTTTCTCATTATTTTTCCTCCATTATTTCCGGGTGAAGAGAAATATACCTAAGAAAAGCACCAAGCCCCGCCATCATTATGCCGTTATCATAGATGCCGCTTCCCATTTGGGATATAGCATCCTTGACAGGCACGTATGAGACTTCAATCTCTTCCATCTCGTCCAAGCTCTGACCAGACACTTTTTTTAGATTCGTTCCCAAGAAGAAAGTCTGCCTGTTGGTCATAAATGCAGGATTAGGATTGAAAGAAGCGATCTTTATCAGATCACCCGTCATACCCGTCTCCTCCAACAACTCCCTTTTGGCTGCACTTTCCTCGTCTTCACCTTCATCTGTCAAACCCGCAGGGAATTCTCTGGTTACACTTTCCGAACCATGGCGATACTGATCCACCATAATAAACACATAACCTTCACCTTCTTTCCACATTAGGGGTATTACAGATACCCAATCGGGATTATTCATGACGATAAAATCACCTTGTTTTCCATCCGGTGAAGTTCTCTCAATTTTGTCTACTGAAAAAATCGGGGTGGAGAGAAGTCTTTTTCTCTCTCCATCCCTCCACTTCATATACTCTTTCATTTCTTTTTCGATGAACAATTGGAAGTACAGTGGGCACAAGCTTCCGGAGAACAGCTACTTGTCCCAAGTCTATTCATTTCACGTCCTGTGGTGCAGGCATCGGAGTACTCCAGCTTATTTGCTATCTCCATAATCGCTTCCAGACTTGGATGAGAAGTTCCTTCCTCAACCCACCCCTTTCCACTGTCCTCAGCCTTCATTAGATCAAGCTCCATGGGAATGGCTCCTAAGAACGGTACGTTCATATCAAGGCACATATTCCTTCCGCCACCCTTGCCGAATACAGGAATCTCGGTTCCACAATTAGGGCATTTGAGTCCCGACATATTCTCGATGACCCCGATAATTGGAACTCCTGTGCGGCGGGCAAATGTCACAGAACGTCTTGAATCCAGAATAGCTACGCTTTGAGGAGTCGTCACTATGATGGCTCCTGTCAGATCCGGGATAGACTGGACGACTGTAAGCTGCTCGTCACCAGTTCCTGGAGGAGTATCTATGATCAGATAATCCAGTTCTCCCCACTCGGTGTCCCCCAAGAATTGTCTGATGGCACCCATCTTCATGGCGCCTCTCCAAATAATGGCCTCGTCCGGATCTGAAAGAACAAAAGAAAGGGACATTACTTTTATTCCTTTCTCTGTCTCCACCGGATACATCACTACTCCGTCCGGAGACAGCACGCTTCCATCTTCACACCCAAGCATCTTAGCAACATTCGGACCATGGACATCGGTGTCCAAAATACCGACTTTCAGCCCCATTGATGCAAGGGCGGATGCTATGTTGACAGTAACAGTGGTTTTTCCTACTCCACCCTTGCCTGACATTACTACGATCTTTCTTTTTATCAAGGACATCCTTTTCTCGATTTTCTCGTTTTGGATGTCGTAATCACTTTTATTATCTGGCATGTTCATTTAACCTCACTCTTAATATAACAAATATAAATAGAAGGTTCAAAGTGTAATGCATTACCCTTATGTTTTACTTTCGTTTACTGCTCCCTTACTGTTGAACCTAATCGATATGATTTGATATATTTATATATAGCTTAAAAACCAATATAGGAGATTAACATAGATGTTGGCATTACTGACAAATCTGCCTTCCGCTTATTTGGCTGCCCAGCTGAAAGACGGTCTGGTAGTGATGGTTCTCGGAATGCTTGTGGTTTTTCTATTCCTCATAATCTTAATCGGCGCAATTAAAGTGATGTCGAAGGTTGTAGGAAAGTTTGCAAAACCGGAAGAACCGAAGAAAAAGGTGGCGGCGGCTCCAGTGGCTACCGTCAAGGATGACGACGCAAAGATCGCCGCAGCTAT